>CAIPWG010000654.1 GCA_903868655.1 uncultured Sphingomonadales bacterium | reverse complement strand
TTTCGATGTCGAGCCGATGCGGTGGTACGCCCGCATCGACCAGCAGTTTGAGCAGGCGTTGCGCAAACCGTGGGTCGCGCAATTCAGCGGGCGCGATGTTGATCGCCAGGGTCAGGTGCGGTGCCCAGTCCCGCGCATCGGTCAGCGCCTTGCGGATCAGCGTTTCGGACAGGGCAGGCAACAGTCCGATTTCTTCGGCGATCGGGGCAAACACGTCGGGTCCGACAGTTCCGTATTCGGGTGAATCCCAGCGGGCCAGCATTTCCAATCCGATAAGAACGCCGCTCGCCAGATCGATCTGCTTGTCATAGCTTGGCCGGAATTCGTCGTTTTGCAGACCATTGCGGATCGCGTGCTCCAGACGGTGGCGGGCAGCCATGTCACGTTCAACCACGGGATCAAACCAGCAGAACTGGTTGCGGCCCGCTTTTTTGGCCTGATACATGGCCATGTCAGCCTGATACATCAGCGCGTTGATGGTATCGCCGATTGTGAGGGTCGCGGCGGATGCGTGGCGTGCCAAACCAATCGAGGCGCTGATTATCACTGTGTGGTGATTGCACAGGATTGGCTGGGCGATGGCGCCACCCAGCTCTTTCGCAAAGCGTTCCGCCTGCTGGGTGCTGTCTGTTCCGTTGGGAACGGCAACCAAGGCTGCAAATTCATCGCCGCCGAGCCGCGCCACAGTAGAGTCGGCAGGCAAGATTGCCCCCACGCGCCGTGCCACTTCGATCAGCACGATATCGCCGACCTGATGGCCGTGGACATCATTGGCGCGTTTGAACCGATCGAGATCGATCAACAGCACGATCAAGCTGCCATGGCTCTGCTGTGCGGACAAGGCCATGCGTTTCAGCGCGGTATCGAAACTGCGCCGATTGAGCAGGCCGGTCAGGGGGTCGGTATCGGCAAGCCGCAGGGCGGCCAGTTCAGCCTCGCGTCTGGCAGCAACTTCGCGGGTGAGGTCGGTATAACGCCGCCAACCAAAGATAATCAGTGCGATATTCAACAGCAACGCATTGGTCAGCAGGGCGTCAACACTGGCTTCGCCATAGACCAAATGGCGGACCAGACGGGTGAGCACCGACGATCCGGTACCCACAAACAGAATGATTGCGGCCAGGATAATGCCCAAAGCGACAATGTCGCGTTCAGTGCGCGTAATTCCTGGGCCGGGCGCAGGATGAAACTCCGGCCCTGCCTGTAAGGGCGTTGTTGACGCGGGCGGCTGCCCGTCGTGCTGGCCCTGCTGGAATTGCTGCCTTTGCATCAGACCCGCTGTGCGCCTTTCAAAGCCAAACCCTGCGGTCAATGCTTAGGGATGTTTGCTAAACTTAGGGTTAAGCTCAACACGCATTGCGGCGTTTTGGCCGCGCAGTCGGCGCGGCATCATCGGCTTTGTTTGGCGATGCTTGCCAAATCGGCGCCGCACGCTTAAAGGCGGTGCGTTGGAACAGCCAGATCGGTCTGTTTCAGCAGATTCGCTTTCGGCTTTTGAAGCGGAAATGCACTACGCTGGTCGGCGAGGTAGGAGGCTCCTGCGTACATGATGTCGAGCAGCAGGTGGATGACTTCGTCAGCCTCGATCCCCAGCAGGGTGGTGCCGAGTATGCGTTCGGTCTGCGCATCGACCAGGACCTTCATGAAACCCTGGGTTTCGCCTCGCTCCTTGGCTCGCCCGACCCGCGCCATCGCCATGGTGCCGATCAGGGCAGGACGCCCGCTGGCGAAGACCTCGGTCTCGCTCATCCCGATCCGTGCCAGTGGCTGATCAATGAACAGTGCGTAAGCGAGAATGCGCTCGCTGATCTTGCGCGGATCGTCATCGAGCAGGTTGGCGGCGACGATTTCGTAGTCGTTGTACGAGGTGTGGGTGAAGGCACCGCGTCCGTTCGCATCACCCAGCGCCCAGACGCCCTCGACATTGGTGCGCAACTGGTCATCGACCTCGATGAAACCGCGGGCGTCCGTCGCAATGCCGGCCACGTCGAGTCCGAGATCATCCGTATTCGGACGGCGACCGACGGCCGCCAGCAGATGGCTAGCTTCGATCAACTGGCTGGTGTCGCCGCAGCGGAGCGTGACCTTGATGCTGTCTCCAGCCGATCCAGGCGACACGGATACATCGCGCGCCGCCAGATGGAACTGGATCCCCTCCCCCTCCAGGATCGTCTGCACGCCCGCCGAGACGTCTGCGTCCTCGCGTCCGATCAGCCGGTCGCCCACTTCGATCACTGAGACCCGGGCGCCGAAGCGACGAAAGATCTGGGCGAACTCCAGGCCAATGTAACTGCCACCTGCCACCACCAGATGCTCAGGCACCGTCTCCAGGTCCATGACCGTGCTGTTGGTGAGCACCGGAACGCGCTCGATGCCGGGCCAGCCGGGCAAGACCGCACGACCTCCGACATTGATGAAGGTCCGCGCAGCCTCGAGCCGCCGTCCCGCCACCTCCACCGCCCGCGGTCCGACAAACCGGGCGTGGCCGCGGATCAACTCCAGACCGGACATGCCTTCCAGCCAAGTGGTGAGATTGCGCACCGCGTCGTCGACCACGCGATTCTTGCGCGCCTTGACCACGCGCATGTCCATGCGCAGCGGTCCATCCACCAGCACGCCCTGGCTGGCTGCCGTGCGGACGACATGTGCGGCACGTGCACACGCCACCAGGGTCTTGGTCGGCATGCAGCCGTCATTGACGCAAGTGCCGCCAAGATGCTCGCGCTCGATCAGGGCAACGCGCGATCCAGCGGCGACCAGCCGGGCCGCCAGAAACGGGCCCGCCTGACCACTTCCGATCACGATGGCATCAAAACGCTCCGGCTCGCTCATGGCTTCTTCTCCGTCGCATCGCGGTCGTGGGGATCAACAGTGCGCACCCGCGCAGTGTCCTGATCCCGCTTCAGCGTGCACCATACTATCCTTTGATCCTGAGATTGGATGGGAACAGATGGCGGCGCGCGTCATCTCCTGAGAAATCACGCTGCCATCGAACAGGCACGGCAATCCGATGAGAGAAGTGCCCTGGCAGCGCGGCGGATCACCAATCTCCTCGAACGGCAAATGATGCCTGCTGCCGGACGGGCTCGTGTCACTCTTCGTGGCCGAGCGCGTTTCGTCGATCCGCCAAGGGTTCGTTGCCGCGGCAGTCACTGCGCGGTATAGCCGCCATCGACGGCGATGCTCTGGCCGGTCAGGAA
>CAIPWG010000653.1 GCA_903868655.1 uncultured Sphingomonadales bacterium | reverse complement strand
CTGGCAGTCGCAAATGGTCGAGCCGCCCCACGCTCGGCAGAAACCCGGATGCCGGGTCTTCGGCATAAAGCCGCGCCTCCACCGCATGGCCGTTCATGGTGATCCGGTCTTGGGTCAAGGGAAGTGGTTCGCCCGAGGCAATGCGCAATTGCCATTCGACCAGATCGATGCCGGTGATCGCCTCGGTCACAGGATGTTCGACCTGGAGCCGGGTATTCATTTCCATGAACCAGATCCGATCGGCGCGCAGGCCTTCGGAGCCGTCGGCGATGAATTCGATCGTGCCCGCGCCGCAATAATCGACCGCCTTTGCCGCGCGCACCGCGGCAGCACACAGCGCCGCACGGGTTTCACCATCCATACCGGGGGCAGGCGCTTCCTCGATCACTTTCTGGTGGCGGCGTTGCAGCGAACAATCGCGTTCGAACAGATGCACCACATTGCCTCGCGCATCGCCGAACACTTGCACTTCGATATGGCGCGGGCTCAGAATGTATTTTTCGATCAGCACGTGTGCGTTGCCACATGCGGTGGCAGCTTCGCGCTGGCACGAGGCGAGCGCTTCTGCAAATTGGTCGGGCTGTTCAACCAGCCGCATGCCTTTGCCGCCGCCACCGGCAACCGCCTTGATCAGCACGGGATAACCGATCGACGCCGCTGCATCGGCCAGCACGCCGGTGTCCTGGTTGTCGCCCAGATAGCCAGGCGTGACTGGCACGCCTGCATCGGCCATCAGACGCTTGGCCGCATCTTTCAATCCCATGGCGGTGATACTGGCGGGGTTCGGCCCGACCCAGATCAGTCCGGCGTCGAGCACGCTTTGCGCAAACCCGGCGTTTTCCGACAGAAAGCCATAACCGGGATGGACCGCTTGTGCCCCGGTTTCCAACGCAGCGGCAATGATCCGTTCGCCCAGCAGATAGGATTCGCGCACCGGTGCCGGGCCGATCGCTACCGCTGCATCGGCCATGCGCACGTGGCGGGCCTGTGCATCGATATCCGAATGGACCGCGATTGTGCGAATCCCGAGCCGCCGTGCGGTTGCAATAATGCGGCAGGCGATTTCGCCGCGATTGGCGATGAGCAAGGACTGGATCATCGGTTACATCCGGAACACGCCAAAGCGTGCCTGTTCGGGGAAGGGAGCTTCGAGCGCGGCCGCAAGCGACAGGCCGAGCACATCGCGGGTCTGTGCCGGATCGATGATGCCATCATCCCACAGTCGTGCCGAGGCGAAATAGGGATTGCCTTCGGCTTCGAAGCGGGCGCGGATCGGGGACTTGAACGCTTCGGCCTGTTCTGGGGTCCAGTTGGCTGCGTCGCGGTGAACGGTTGCCAGCACGCTGGCGGCCTGTTCGCCACCCATCACCGAAATCCGCGCATTGGGCCAGGTGAACAGGAACCGCGGATCGTAGGCGCGTCCGCACATGCCATAATTGCCCGCGCCGAAAGACCCCCCTATCAGGACGGTTATCTTGGGCACATTGGCGGTGGCGACAGCGGTAACCAGCTTGGCCCCGTGGCGTGCGATCCCTTCCGCCTCATATTTGCCGCCGACCATGAAGCCGGTTATGTTTTGCAGAAACAGCAGCGGTATGCGCCGTTGGCACGCCAATTCGATGAAATGCGCGCCTTTGGTTGCAGATTCCGAAAACAGCACGCCATTGTTGGCCAGGATTGCGACCGGCAATCCGTGAATATGCGCAAAGCCGCAGATCAGCGTTGTGCCATAGAGCGCTTTGAATTCATGAAATTCGCTGCCGTCCACGATCCGCGCGATGATTTCGCGCGCGTCCATTGCGCCGCGTCCATCTTCAGGGATCAGGCTATAGAGGTCATCGGCAGGGTACAGCGGCTCGACTGGAGTGCGGCGGTTGACCGATGTCGGCTGCGCCGGGGGCAGGGTGCTGACAATATCGCGCAAGATCACCAGCGCGTGATCATCGCTGGCGGCCAGATGGTCGGCCACGCCCGATTTGCGTGCATGCAGGTCGCCACCGCCCAGATCTTCGGCGGTGATGTCTTCGCCCGTCGCGGCCTTGACCAGCGGCGGCCCGGCCAGGAAAATCGTGCCCTGCTGGCGCACGATCACCGTTTCATCGCTCATCGCCGGAACGTAAGCCCCGCCGGCGGTGCAACTGCCCATCACGCAGGCGATCT
>CAIPWG010000652.1 GCA_903868655.1 uncultured Sphingomonadales bacterium | reverse complement strand
TGGATTTGAATCCGCGGGCGTTTCGACATAACCACCGACTGGGAATGCCCTTGCGATTTCTGCCACGGGTGGCGCGCTGCACCGGCGCTGCGCCGCGCCAACGCGGCAGGATCGAGCCATGGACATTCAGGCACCCATGGCGCGGTGCCGAAAGCACCGACTGTGGCAGGATCAAACCATATGCAGCGACCACCGCAACATCGGCGTCCAGAGCCGCAAACACGGCCTGCTCGTCAGCACTTTTCAGGCTGACCGGCGTCAACACCGCAATCCCCGCATGCTCTGCCGCGAGATGGACCGGCGAAGGTTGCAGCTTTTTGCCCCGTCCTGCCGGGCGCGGCGGCTGGCTGTAAACCGCCACCAGATCGTGCCCCGCCGCGATCAGTGCATGCAGCGTTGGCACCGCAAAATCGGGCGTGCCCATGAAGACAATGCGCATCGGTGCCTTCGACCCCTTTTCCACTTTCGTTTTCGTCGATCCGCCCTATCTGTGCGGCCATGGCATCGCAAGAGATCGAGGCATTGGCCAATGCATTGGCCCGTCTGCCCGGGCTGGGGCCGCGTTCGGCGCGGCGCGCCGTGCTGTGGCTGATCAAACGGCGCGAAACCGCGTTCGCCGGGCTGGTCGACGCACTGGCCAGTGTGCGTGAACATCTGGAGGAATGCCCGCTTTGCGGCAATGTCGATACCACCAACCCTTGCGCAATCTGCGCCGATCCGCGCCGCGACGGGCGCGCGTTGTGCGTGGTGGAAGATGTCGCCGATCTATGGGCGCTTGATCGTGCACGGCTGTTCACCGGACGTTACCACGTGCTGGGTGGGCGCTTGTCAGCACTGGAGGGCGTGCGACCCGAAGACCTCAACATCGCCAGCCTGCTCGACCGGGTGGCAGCGGGGGGGATCGACGAAGTGGTTCTGGCGATGAATGCCACACTCGAAGGGCAAACCACTGCGCACTACCTGGCCGAACGGCTGGAAGCCTATCCCGTGCGGCTGACCCAATTGGCGCATGGCCTGCCAGTGGGTGGTGAACTCGACTATCTTGATGAAGGCACATTGGCGCAGGCCTTGCGCGCGCGCCGCCCGGTCGGGTGAACCGCCCGCACTTGCGGGATGGGCCAAGGCTGATTATCTGGGCGGCATGGCTATCCGCGAAATCATCGAAATTCCCGACGCCCGGCTGAAGCAGGTGTCGACCCCGGTTGAAACGTTTGACGACGACTTGCGTACGCTCGTCGCCGACATGTTCGAGACGATGTACGATGCCCCCGGCATCGGCCTCGCCGCGATTCAGGTCGGCGTGCCGCTGCGTGTGCTGGTGATCGATCTGCAACCCGATGATCCCGATGCAGAACCCGAAGCCTGCACCGCACACGGCGGTCATGCACATACCCACCAACCCACCCGAAAAGAGCCACGGGTGTTCATCAACCCGGTGCTGAGCCCAGCCACCGAAGATTTGTCGGTTTACAGCGAAGGGTGCCTGTCGGTCCCAGAAATCTACGCCGATGTCACCCGCCCGGCAGCGATCCACGCGCGCTGGCAGGATCTGGATGGAACGGTCCACGAAGAAGACATCGACGGCCTGCTGGCGACATGCCTGCAGCACGAGATGGACCATCTCGAAGGCATCTTGTTCATCGACCACCTGTCGCGGTTGAAGCGCGGCATGGCGCTCAAGAAACTGGAAAAGATCCGCCGCGTGGCTTGATTGCCGAACGAGCACCCGATAAGTTCCCGGTTCGTTCCGGACTGACAAGGGTGCTGCCGTGGAATTTCTGATTGCCGCCGCCATATCTATGGCAGCACTTGTCGCTGGCCTGGCGTTTGGCTGGATCATGGGCGCCAAACCGGTAGCCGAATGGCGCGCCCGTGCCGACGCGCACGAGACGAGCCTGAAAGCGATGACGGTCGATCTGGCGGGTCTGAGTGAGCGCGTGCGCCACACCGACCGGCTGACGGCCGAACTGGCAGATCTGCGCCGCGAACGCGATACACTCGCCCCGCGGCTGGCCACAGCCGAAGCGCGCGCGACCGAGGCGGATCGACTGCGTGCAGACCTTGCGGAACAGCGCGGCGCGCGCGAAGCGTTGGCGACCGAACTCGCCACGTTGAAGGCCGATGCTGCCAATTTCGACGAGCAAAAGCGCCTGCTCGTCGCCGCACAAGCCGAACTGCGCAAGGAATTTGAAAACGCCGGCAGCAAAGTGCTGGCCCAGGCGCAGGAAGCCTTTCTGACCCGCGCCCACGCGCGGTTTGAAGAAAGCGAAAAGGCGCAAAGCGAGCGACTGAACACGTTGCTGGCTCCGGTTGGCGAACGGCTCAAGGCCTATGAGGATCAGGTCGGCAAGCTGGAAAAGGACCGCGTCGATGCATTCGGCAATCTGGCCGGGCTGATCCAGTCGATGCGCGACGGACAGGAAGCTGTGCGCACCGCTGCAGCGCAGCTTGGCAATTCATTGCGCAATGGCCCCAAGACGCGCGGCCGATGGGGCGAACTGCAATTGCGCAATGTGCTCGAGCAATGCGGCCTTTCCGAACACACCGATTTCGTGACCGAACACTCGATCGACACCGATGAAGGTCGTCTGCGCCCCGATGCGATTGTACGCATCCCCGGCAACAAGCTGCTGGTGATCGATGCCAAAGTCTCGCTCAACGCGTATCAGGATGCGTTCGAGGCTGACAATGACGACGCCCGTGCCGCCTCGCTGACCCAGCATGTGCAATCGATGCGCAACCATATCCAGACGCTGGGCAGCAAGTCGTACCAGAGCCAGTTTGAAGATGCGCCGGACTATGTGCTGATGTTTGTTCCCGGCGAACATTTCATTGCCGCAGCACTGGAACACGATCCGCACTTGTGGGATTTCGCCTTTGAACGCCGGGTACTGCTGGCCAGCCCGACCAATCTGGTAGCGATTGCGCGCACAATCGCCCAAGTCTGGCGACAGGACGGCCTTGCGCGCGAGGCCCGCGAAATCGGCAAGATGGGTGGTGAGCTTTACGAACGACTGGCCGTGGCGGCCGACCACCTCAAACGGGTCGGCAGCGGTCTGGAATCAGCGGTAACCAATTACAACAAGTTCGTCGGCAGCTTTGAGCGCAATGTGCTGTCGGCCGGCCGCCGCCTGCGCGACAAACATATCGAGATCGGCAAACGCGAGATCGAGGATGTGCCCTTGATCGAGAGCGCCCCGCGATACGGCGCGGCGGATGCCGAAACCGCCGCCTTGATCGCAGAGGAAGCATCTTCCGGCGCGTAAGCGACCATCAGGCCACAATCCCTGTCCGTGCCGAACGGATAGTGCGAATGGAAGGGTGCGAACTTGGCGAGGTAATCCCGACACCGCATCAAGCCTTACCCTTCGAGTGCAGCCAACACTTCGTAGGCCAATACCGCTGCTGCAACAGCGGCGTTCAAGCTGTCCGCGCGGCCTTTCATCGGGATGGTTACCCGCAAATCGCAGGCCATTTCATAGTCAAGCGGCAGCCCGCGCGATTCGTTACCCACCATCACAAAACAGGGACCGATGTCGGAGATGGTGCCGCCGACGAGGAGAACGCCGGCCCGCGGCTTCCACCCGCGCGCATCGAGGGGCGAAGAGTCTC
>CAIPWG010000651.1 GCA_903868655.1 uncultured Sphingomonadales bacterium | reverse complement strand
GCTGCTTTACAGGTTCTGACCCGTGCGCTTTAGAAGATGGCGCCAGCGTCAGGCTCGGCCTGTGCCCAAGGTTGGTGCGACAGGCGTTCGGCGAGAAACGCCATCAGTACGCGCACGCGCGCCGGACGCTGGTGGCCTGGCGGGGTCACCAGATGGAGTGCGATATCGGGATAACGCCATTCGGGCAGCAGCGCGATGAGTGCGCCGCTTTTGAGGTGGTCCCACACCATGAAATCGGGTTGCACCGCGATGCCTTGTCCAGCTAGCAAGGGTGGGTTCAACGCATCGGCGTTGTTGGCGGAAAGGCAGCCTTTTACAGTCACGCAATAATCGCCTTCGCTTGCATGGACAAAGCGCCAAGTTTCGGGATGGTCGAGATTGCTGTATAACAGTGTGCGATGTGCGGCCAGATCGCGCGGGTGGTTGGGGCAGCCGTGGTGCGCAACGTAACCGGGGCTTGCCACCAGCGGCCGCCGCACCACGCACAGTCGCCGCGCGCGCAACGATGAACTGGCCAGACTGGCGATGCGCAACACGATATCGTGTCCGCCGCCCACCACATCGACCAGCGCATCCGACAAGTCGAGATCGATGCTGACTTGCGGGTAGAGATCGAGAAATTCGGGCAGCAGCGGGGCGACATGGCGCAGGCCAAAGCTCATCGGCACAGCCAGTCGCACTTGCCCGCGTGGCGTATCGCCCTCGGCCCGAGCCTGGGCCTCTGCGGCTTCGCCTTCGGCCAGAATGCGCTGTGCTTTGTCCAGCACGCCGCGTCCGCTTTCAGTCAGCGCCAGGCGCCGGCTGGTGCGGTGCAGCAGTGGCACGCCCAGCCGCAGCTCCAGCCGCGCAACAGCTTTTGACACAGTGGGCTTTGACAGTCCGAGCGCGTCTGCGGCTGCGGCAAACGATCCAGTGGCGACGACTTTGGCAAAAATCGCCCAGGCTTCGAGATCAGGCAATGCCATTAATAAACATCCTTCATCGATGCATTGCCATCATTGCTCTTTTTTTAGTTTGAGCAAGCCCTAATCTGGGGTCAACAACGAATGGAGACACACGATGATCGAACTGCGTCCGTTTGGCGGGATTGGCCATGCCAACCATGGTTGGCTCGATGCCCGTCACCACTTTTCCTTTGCCGACTATCACGACCGGAACCGCATGAACTGGGGCAATTTGCGCGTGTGGAACGATGATACCATCGCCGCCAAAAGCGGTTTTCCGCCCCATCCGCATCGCGACATGGAAATCATTACATATGTCCGCACCGGTGCGATCACACACCGTGACAGCCTGGGTAACCAGGGGCGCACCGCAGCAGGCGACATACAAGTGATGAGTGCTGGTACCGGCATCACCCATGCTGAATACAATCTGGAAGATGAGGCCACGACGCTGTTCCAGATCTGGATTCAGCCCACGCGGGGGGGTGAACAGCCGGGCTGGGGCGCGCGCGCGTTTCCCAAAGGCGAACGTTCGGGCCAATTGGTGGTGCTGGCCAGCGGTTATGCCGAAGACGGCGATGCCTTGCCGATCCGCACACCAGCGCGACTGGTTGCCGGCACGATCCGTGCAGGCGAGACGGTCGATTATACGCTGGGCACAGAGCGTAAAGGCTATCTGGTGCCCGCGACGGGCCGGATCATGGTCAACGGGATCGAAGCGAGCGCGCGCGACGGGGTAGCGATCGCGGACGAAGACGTGATCACGATTACCGCGCTCGATGATGCCGAAGTGGTGCTTGTCGATACCCTGTGATTGCGAAAGGTTGAGTAATGACATCTGCCCCATCCTTGTCCGCCGTAGATACGGTCATAGTTCCTCCCGTACGCGATCTGGGCGATGGTTTTACCGTGCGCCGCGCTTTGCCCAGCGCGCATCGGCGGATGGTCGGGCCATTTATCTTCCTCGATCAGATGGGGCCGGTGGCGTTCACGGGCGAACAGGCGCTTGATGTGCGGCCGCATCCGCACATCGGGCTCGCGACGGTGACGTTCCTGCTGGAAGGCGAGATCATGCACCGCGATTCGTTGGGCAGCGCGCAAGTGATCCGGCCGGGGGAAGTGAACTGGATGACTGCAGGGCGCGGGATCACCCATTCCGAACGCACACCCGATGCACGGCGCGGTGTCGAGGCGCGCCTGTTCGGTCTGCAAACGTGGATCGCGCTGCCTGCGGAGCATGAGGAAACCGCCCCGGCGTTCACGCATTACGCTGCCGATGCGATCCCTGCGGCGGAGGATGGCGGAACATGCCTGACACTGATCGCGGGTAGCGCCGACGGGTTGGTGTCGCCCGTTCAGACATTTTCCGACATGATCTATGCCGATCTGTCACTTGCGCCGGGGGCGCGCTATCGCTTTGCCGCCGATCACATCGAACGCGCGGTCTATGTGGTAAGTGGCAGCGTGCGGGTCGAAGGGCAGGACGGCGCGTTTGGCGCGGCGCAACTGGTGGTTCTGAAACCGGGTGCCGAAGTCGTGCTGACCAGCGATGAGACTACCCGCTTGATGCTGGTGGGCGGCGAGCCATTCGCAGAAAAGCGCTTTATTGACTGGAATTTCGTGTCATCGCGTCCGGATCGGATCAAACAGGCGCGCAGCGATTGGCGCGAGGGTCGGTTTGCGCAAGTGCCCGGTGAAACCGAATTCATCCCGTTGCCACCCGATGTGCCGGGTGCCCAGCTGGCCTGAAGCGTTTGGCGCGCGCGGTGATCGCACAAATCGTGCAGTCTTGCCGAGGTAGCGATCTTGTGGAATGTCGGGTTCATGACAACCGCAACACACCGCCACCTGGCCGGTCACTTGGCCACGCTGATGCTCACTTTGCTGGCAGGCGTTGCCGTGCCATTGCATGCACAAACGGCTGTGGCGCCTCTGCCGTTTGCGCAAGCGCCCGGTGGTTTGGCACAGCCTGATGTGCCTCTGATGCGCGATGCGGTGAAGACATTGGCCTCTGACGCGTTTGAAGGCCGTGCACCGGCTACCCGTGCAGAACCCAAGGTGCTGGATTACATTATCGCGCAATACAAACAGATCGGCCTGCAACCGGGTGCCAAGGGCGGCTGGTTGCAGGACGTGCCGACTGTTGCGATTGCCGGGCATGACCGTTCGGCGTTGACGATTGCGGGCAAGGGCCAGTCCATGGCGCTGACCTATGGCAGCGATTTTGTCGTGGGCAGCTATCGCGAAGTGCCGCACACCCAAATCGACCACGCCCCGCTGGTGTTTGTCGGCTTCGGCATCAATGCGCCCGAACTGGGTTGGAACGATTATGCCGGTGTCGACATGCACGGCAAAATCGCGGTGATCCTGATCAACGATCCCGATTACTGGATGACCGGCGAAGATGGCCTCTTCAAGGGCCGTCGTATGACGTACTATGGCCGCTGGACCTACAAATTTGAAGAAGCGGCCCGGCAGGGCGCTGCCGGCGCGCTGATCATTCATGATACCTTTCCCGCCGCTTATGGCTGGAATGTGGTGCAATCTTCATGGTCGGGCCCGCAAAGGTTTGTGGCAAGCGACGACCACGGCATGAGCCAGACGCAAATCAACGGCTGGGTGCAACTTCCGGCGGCAGACAAAGTGTTTGCGGCTGCAGGCCTCAACCTTGGCGTATTGACCGAAGCCGCGCGGCATGCCGGTTTCCATGCTGTGCCGTTGGGCGTGTCGGCCAGCGTCGCGTTTGACAACACCGTTACCCGGTCGCTGTCGCACAATGTCGTCGGCATCCTGCCGGGCAAGACGCATCCCGATCAATTCGTGCTGTATACCGCGCATTGGGACCATCTGGGCCATTGCACGCCCGACGCGCGCGGCGATGACATTTGCAATGGTGCGGTCGACAATGCCACCGGCGTTGCAGCACTGCTGGGGCTGGCCAAAGCCAATGTGCAGGCTGGCGCCGCGGCACGCAGCGAAGTGTTCATCGCATGGACGCTGGAGGAATCCGGATTGCTCGGTTCGGAATATTACGCGCAGCACCCGATGTATGCGCTGTCCCAAACCGCGGGAGGGGTCAACATGGATGCCTTGCCTCCGTTTGGCGTTGCACATGATTACGCGATGACCGGCGGTGACAAGTCCGATCTGACCGGCGTGTTCCGGTTGGCGTTGAAGAGCGAGGGCTTGCGCGAAAGTGCCGAGGACCATGTCGAACGCGGCCATTATTATCGGTCCGATCATTTCAGCCTGGCCAAGCGCGGTGTGCCGATGTTTGACGTGGCGCGCGGTCATGATCTGGTGATCGGCGGTACGGCGGCAGGTGATGCGGCAGCCGACGACTATGTCGCACACCACTATCATCAGCCCAGCGACGAATATTCGGACAATTGGGATTGGACCGGCATCGCCGAAGATATCCGGTTGTATTACCGGCTCGGCCGCACTTTGGCAGATGGCGATAGCTGGCCCAACTGGAACAGCAATGATGAATTCCGCGCTGTTCGTGACGCCACCCGCCGCTGACTTGCGTGTACCGATGCAAATGACGTTTATCAAAGGCGCTGGCAAATACGATGACTTGCGCATCGAACGCGAAGGCTGCGCGCCCGAGACGATTGCCTGCCCAAAACAGGGGATCATTCCACATGATATGGTGCATTACGCGGTAGAGAGCACGTTGGCGCACCGTGGCTTCCTCTCGCTGGTGGCAGGGGGCGACGCGGTGTCGTTTGCCATGGCCACCGGCGACGGCGAGGCTGCGATCGAGCGCCTGGTAGAGACATTTCAGGCTGAAATGTGGGGCGGGCGCGTGCCGACGGAAGAGCTGATCGCCACGTATGAGCACGCCTGTATCGCGAGCGGGCACGCGGTAGCGCCGGTTAGCCATCTCGATATCGCGGAAATTCGGGCGCGGATCGATACGCTCAGTGCGGATTGGGAGGTTATTCCCGTCCGTGGATCGCTCAGCCTGAGCTTTTGAGTGCTGAGCCAATTTCGGCCGCTGCCGTGCAATCCGGCAATAGCATCGATATTAACACAAATTAAATAGCTATATTGTGTTTAGTTTATGAAAAAATTTTGATTGGATTGTTGTTTTTTGAGAAATTTTCCCATTAAAATAGCAAAAGGGAAAGAAAGCCCAATCCAGATTGTTATAAAAATCATATAGAACTCGCTTGCTGCCCGATTTTATTTTGAATTGAATGTCCATGTCGCTTTTGCACTTTGTTTTACAAAAATCGACCAAATAAACTTTTGAGACCGTAAACTATTGTGAATTTCATTTATGTGACGAATGCCTCCGCCAGTTCCAAAATGGCGAGCCCGCTGTGATTTCATAAAGCATGTTGGATTCCATACGGCTTGGACATATGGCCGGATGCACGCGCTGCGTGCTGCAGGATGTGAAAGCGCAAGGGCGCCCGGAGTTTTCAGGGCGATCCAATCAAACAGCGGATGCCCATGATGCCCGATGCCCGGTTGAAAGTGATGGAAGCCATTGCCCGCCAGAAGGTTCTCGCGGTGCTGTACAATGGCCAGATGATCAAGCTGGCGCCTCATGTGCTGTTTGAGCGGCACGGCGATCTCTATGTAAGCGCTCTCAATCTCAGCAAAGCATGGCGCAGCCCTGACGAACGGCGGCTAGGCCAGTTCAAGCTGGCAGGTCTGAGCGCTCCCGATGTGCTGGACGAAGGGTTTGAGCCGTTGCCGGCCTACACGCCTACCGCGCCGCGCGATGATGACACGGTTTTGCTGGCCATTTGATTATCGGAGCCAGTGCGTAATATCAAAGTCGGGCATTCCGGTGATGCTGGCTAATTCATCACAGTAACGATCTGAGTAGTTCCAACGGGTTACCGATACCAAGCCCGTGCGCGTATGACCCGTGACACAAAGGGCATGAACAATTTGCATGCGGCCATTTCGCGCAACCTGTATGGTTGTGACGCAAGTTTGGGACTCAGTAATTATGAGGCACACGGCCGATCTCCTGTCTTTACAGAGCCGCCATTTTCGTCTGGTTGCCGATAGCCCGATTCCATCGGTCATCAGCGACCCGCGTTTGCCTGATAATCCGATTGTCGCTTGTAACGATTCGTTTTGCCAACTGACGGGTTATCCAGCCGACGAAGTGGTTGGTCGTAATTGTCGTTTCCTGTCCGGTCCATTTACCGAACCGTGGCTGACCGAAGAAATCAGTCGTGGTGTGCGCGAACATCACCCCGTGTTGGTTGAAATATTAAACTATAAACGCAGCGGGCAGCCGTTTCGCAATGCTGTACT
>CAIPWG010000650.1 GCA_903868655.1 uncultured Sphingomonadales bacterium | reverse complement strand
GATGGTGGCGGCCTGATGGGCGGTCTCGCGCGCGGTGCTGCCATGGGCGCGGGCTTTGCCGTGGGCGAAGAGGTCATCAGCCACATGATGGGCGGCGAACGCGGCGGGGGCGAACGTTACAGCGGCGGTGGCGGCTATTCCGACACCCCACGGCCCGTCGATCCCGATGCCGACTTGGGCGGCAACGATTTCGGTGTTTCCGATGCCGGTTCCTGGGACGACAGCAGCGGGGGTGGTGGCGACGGCTGGTAATCAGGCCAAAGCGCCGAACATTCAAAGCGGAATTGACCTGATGGGCCGATCTGGCCCATCAGGTTGGCATGGACAAAACATCGCTTTCGCGTCGAACCTTCATGGCCGCACTTTCCGCCAGCACCGTGTTGGCACCAAGCGTTGCACGGGCTGCAATCGCGGCGCCGCCCGCCGCCGCATTGCTCGATGACATTGCGTGGCGATTGCTGACCCTGTCTCCGACCCAGGCCACTGGCTTGGGGCTCGATACCGGCGCACATTTTGGTCTGCGCGGACAGCTTGAGGATCGCTCGTTCGCCGGGGTTGAGGCCAGTCGCCAGTTTCTGGCGCAGGCGCTGAGCCGGCTCGCCGCCGTTCCTCGCACCAACCTTGACCCCATAACCGAAACCAGTCTGGCCGTTGCGCAAAGTGCGTTTGCCACTGCGCAAGCCGGGATGGCGCTGCCCTATGGCGATGTCGCGATCGGCAGTTGGCGCAATACGCCTTATGTCGTCATCCAGAATGTCGGCGGCTATCTCGATATCCCGCAATTGCTTGATGGCGATCAGCCGTTGCACGACAGCGCCGATGCCGAAGCCTACTTGTCGCGGCTGACGGCGACCCCGGCGCTGCTCGATGGCGAACTCGAACGGATGCGCGCCGCGCGTGGCCTGGGGCTGGTCGCGCCCGATTTCCTGCTCGACAAGACGATCAGCGCACTCGGCCGGTGTCTGGCTGACGCCGCCAAGTCCGACGGCCCGTTCATCGGCCCGCTGGCGCGCAAGGCCCTGCCCGGCGCCTGGACCGCACGCGCCACGCAAATCACCACATCCACCATCATGCCCGCACTCGAGCGACAACTCGCCGAAATTCACCAGCAACGTATTCTGGCCACCAGCGAAGCCGGGATGCTGCGCCGGCCGCACGGTGACGCATGGTATGCCTGGGGCCTGCGCGCCAGCACCACGACGCGGCGGACACCTGATGATCTGCATGCGATGGGCGTCGCACAGCTCGCCGAATTGCATGCGCGGATGGAACCGATGCTCGCGGGCTTTGGTCTGACCCAGGGCTCCGTTGGCGAACGCGCGATGGCGCTGCAACGCCGACCCGAACTGGGATTTCCCGGCACCGACGCTGGTCGCGCGCAAATCGTTGCCTACATGCAGGGCAAGATCGATGCGATCCGGCCCCGGTTGCCCAACGCGTTTACGCGCACCGTGCGCGGCAATCTGGAAATCCGTCGCATGCCGGCAGCGCAAGAACCAGGCGCACCAGCGGCTTATGGCGGCCCCGGTTCGATCGATGGTGCTATTCCCGGCAAGATTTGGGTCAATCTGGGGGATCCGGCGATCCACAACCGCGTGACAATCCCCGATCTGGTGTTTCACGAGGGCATTCCCGGCCATGTCTGGCAAGGCGAATATGCGCAACAATTGCCACTGATCCGATCGATGCTGGCGTTCAACGCCTATTCCGAAGGTTGGGCGCTCTATGCCGAACAACTGGCCGACGAATTGGGCATGTACGACGATGATCCAGCCGGGCGACTGGGATATCTGATGGGCCTGTCATGGCGCGCCGTGCGGCTGGTGGTCGATACCGGCATCCACGCCAAGGGCTGGGGCCGCGAACGCGCACTGCATGAATTCGTGGCGGCAACCGGCCTGCCCAGTTCCAACGCCGCCAGTGAAATCGACCGGTATTGCGCCTGGCCCGGTCAGGCCTGCGGCTATACTGTCGGCAAGACCGAAATTGTCGACTTGCGCCATCGTGCGCAGCAGGTGCTGGGTGCAAAATATACGCTCAGCGATTTTAACCAGGTGGTGGTCGACGGCGGCAATGTGCCGCTCGATGTGCTGGCGGGTCATGTCGAGCGCTATATTGCCGCAGCCAAAGGCTGATGCGCTGACGGGGCG
>CAIPWG010000649.1 GCA_903868655.1 uncultured Sphingomonadales bacterium | reverse complement strand
TCCTGTTCGGCAAATGCCAATGCCGCACCGGGAGAGCCGGCACCCACGGCTATCGCCGCGTCGCGCGTCAACTGGTCCAACGCGGGGGCCTTTCGATCGAGCGCATGCCCCATCTGCGCCGCATCGAGCGTATGAAACCGAAGCACCTGGCAACGCGAGCGGATGGTGGGCAACAGCCGCCCTGGCTGATGCACCACCAGCAGGAAAAAAGTTCCCTGCGGAGGCTCTTCAAGGCTTTTCAGCAAGGCGTTGGCCGACCCTTTTTCCAACAGATCGGCTGCATCGATTATGACCGCGCGGCGTGAACCGAGTGTCGGGCGTGTCACCAGACGGCGCTGCATGCTACGCACCTGATCAACGCTGATATTGCGCTTGGTCGCGTAAGGTCGCCCATCCTCGCGCTTTTTTGCTTCGTCCTCGTTGGCGGGCAGCGGCGTCAACCAATGGATATCAGGGTGATGTTCGGGAACAGGTTGCGGCGTGCCGGGCTCATTGACCAATTCAACCGCTGCGGCACGGGCAAATGCAGCTTTGCCCAACCCTTCGCGCCCGACCAGCATCCAGGCATGGTGCATACGCTGCCCGCCACGCGCGGCATGCCACTCGCGCCAAACCGGTTCATGACCGACCAGCCCACCGTCGCCGGTCATATACCCAGGGCTTCCATCACGCGCGCATGCACAGTCTCGGGCGTACCACTTGCATCAATCATGACAAACCGCGCCGGGTCTTCCCCGGCAAAGACCCGAAAAGCGGCTGCAACACGAGCATGATAGCTGGCGTCGCGGCCACCAATGCGATCGCTTTGGCCCCGATCGCGCACCGCCAGGCGTTCCGCAACGACACAGGGTTCAAGTTCAAGGATCACGGTATGATCCGGCAAAAGCCCTTCGCTCCCAATCCGGTGCAAGGCCATCAAGTCGGAATCATGCAGCCCGCTGCCGCCTCCCTGATAGGCGCGCGTGGAATCGATATACCGATCGGTCAGGACCCAATCACCCCGATCGAGCGCCGGACGGATCAGGCGCGCAACGTGATCGGCACGCGCCGCCGCAAACAACAACGCCTCTGCCCTTGGCCCCCACCCGGCCCCGCTTGTGTCGAGCAGCATCGCGCGAAGCGCTTCAGCCCCCGGTGTGCCCCCCGGTTCTCGCGTGGTGATCACCTGATGCCCGCGCGCGCGCAAGGCATCAGCCAACAGACGAATCTGCGTCGATTTGCCGACGCCTTCGCCACCCTCCAGCGCGATGAAACGGCCAGCGCTCATCGCGTGCCACCTTGCCCTGTCATCGCCAAAAAACCGTCGCGCAAACGATCGATCGCGCCACCCACGGCAATGCCCTCACCCGCCACCAGCGGCAAATGCGCGATAGGCTGACCTGGCGCGCGCACGACCAGCGTGGCCACTTCTTCGCCCTTGGCCACGGGCGCGGTTAACGGCCCCTTGTAACGGATCGCCAGCGTATAATGTGTGGCTTCGCCATGCGGCACCGCAAGGCTGTAGGACCGCGGCACGACCAATGTGACGCTGCGCGACGAGCCGCCTTGCACCGGCGCCTCGCCAACACGTGTTTGGGCCCCAACCAGTGGGATGCTGTCCCAGCCGGCAAACCCCCATTCGGCTATCCGCCGCGATTGCTCGGCGCGTTCGTTGGGCCGAGCATATCCACCCAGCACAAACAAAATCCGCCGATCTCCTCGCAAAACAGAGCCCACGAAGCCATAACCCGCCTCTCCGGTGAAGCCGGTCTTGACACCATCGGCGCCCGCAGTGTGGCCGTAGAGCGGATTATGATTGGCTTGTGCGATCCCGTTGAACGCCGCGCGGTCATGGCCATAAAATCGGTGATAAAGATCGGGATGCCGCGTGATCAACGCCATCGAAAGCGTGGCCAGATCAGCGGCGGAAACATAAGTCTGGCCCTGATCCATCCAGCCATTGGGCGTGTTGTAATGCGTATCGTGCAAGCCCAATTTTTGAGCTTCGGCATTCATCATGGCGGTAAAGCCCGGTACCGAGCCAGCTACTCCCTCGGCCAGCACCACGCAGGCATCGTTGGCCGATACGGTAACGATCCCTTCCAGCAGATCGGCCACGGTGGTGCGGCTGTTGTTACCCAGAAACATCGTGCTGCCGACCCGGTGCCATTGGCGAAATGTTGCCGGGTTCATCACAAAGCTCTGATCGAGTTTCAGCCTGCCCTGGCTGATCAATTCGAACGCGACATAGCTGGTCATGATCTTGGTCAATGATGCGGGCACGAAACGCCGATGGGCATCGCGCGCAAACAGCACCCGCCCCGAATTCACATCGACCATATAGCC
>CAIPWG010000648.1 GCA_903868655.1 uncultured Sphingomonadales bacterium | reverse complement strand
CGAGGTTTTGTTTTTCAAGGTTCGGAAATATATGGGGGACTAGGTGGAACTTGGGATTGGGGGCATTTTGGGGCTGGCATGGTCAGCCGATCTGGATACCGCGCGCGGTCAGGAAGCCACGCCGCTGCTCCATGATGGCGTGCTGTATGTTTCCACGGCGTGGTCAATGGTCAAAGCTTATGATGCAACCACTGGCAAGCAACTGTGGGCCTATGATCCCAAAGTGCCGCGCGAGACATTGGTGCGGGCCTGCTGCGATGCGGTCAATCGTGGCGTCGCGCTGTACGGCAACAAAGTGTTCGTCGCCACGCTCGATGGGCGGCTGGTGGCACTGGATGCGCACACCGGCAAGCCGGTGTGGTCGGTGCTGGCGGTGCCCAACCAGCGCGATTACACAATTACCGGCGCGCCCCGCATCGTCAAAGGACGCGTGGTGATCGGTGAAGGCGGTGCGGAATACCGCGCGCGCGGCTATCTGGCAGCGTTTGATGCGCAGACCGGCAAGCTGGCGTGGAAATTCCATACTGTCCCGGGCAACCCGGCCAAGGGTTATGAAAACAAGGCGATGTCGACGGCCGCCAAGACGTGGACGGGCAAATGGTGGACGATGGGCGGTGGCGGCACCGTGTGGGATTCGATCACGTATGATCCCAAGACCAATCTGATTCTGTTCGGCACCGGCAATGCAGAACCCTGGAACCCCGCGCCCATGGGGCGCAAAGGCAACAATCTGTTTACAGCCTCGGTCGTGGCAGTGAATGCCGATACGGGTGCCTATGCCTGGCATTTTCAGGAAACCCCCGAAGACCGCTGGGATTTCGATTCCGACGCACAGATCACCGTGGCAGATGTGGCGATTGACGGGCAAACGCACCATGTTGCGATGCACGCCCCCAAAAATGGTCACGTCTATCTGCTGGATGTAAAGAGCGGCAAGTTCCTGTCGGCCAAACCGTTTGTGCCGGTCAACTGGACCACCGGGATCGATCCTGTATCCGGCAAGCCTGCGCTGAACCCCGATGCGCGTTATGAAAAGACTGGAAAGCCGTGGCTCAGTTTGCCCGGTGCGATTGGCGGCCACAGCTGGCAGGCGCAAAGCTTCAGCCAGTCAACCGGCTATCTCTATATTCCCGCCAACATCGCCGCTTTCCCCTATATGGCGGACAAGGGGTGGAAACCGTCGCCGATCGGGTTCCAGATCGGGCTTGATGCCGCAACGACCGCGATGCCTGCCAATACCCAGATCCGTCAGGGTGCCGCCGCGCAGACTACCGGTGCGTTGATCGCCTGGGATGTGGCGCACCAGAAGCAAGCGTGGCGGGTCGATCTGACCAGCCCCTGGAACGGCGGCGTGCTGTCGACCGCGGGCAATCTGGTATTCCAGGGCAATGCCGGGGGCACTTTTGTGGCCTATAGCGCCGACAAGGGCGAAAAGCTGTGGTCATTCCCCACCCAGACCGGGGTTATCGCCGCGCCGATGACGTATGCCATCAATGGCGTCCAATATGTCGCAGTGCTTGCCGGGTGGGGCGGCGTATGGGACGTGTCTGCGGGAACGCTTGCCAACAAGGGCGGGGCCGGGCGCAATATCAGCCGCTTGCTGGTGTTCAAGCTGGGCGCTGCCGGGCAATTGCCTGCGGCCCCAGCGCCATCGCAGATGGTACTCGATCCGCCGCCGCCGTTCGGCACGCCGCAGCAGATTGCTGCAGGCGCCAGTCACTATGCGCGCTATTGCAGCGTGTGCCACGGCGATGCCGCGGTGTCGGGCGATCTCAACCCTGATTTGCGACATTCGGGCGTGATCGCGTCGGCGCAGGCGCTGAAAATGGTCGTGCTGGGTGGACAGTTGCATACGATGGGCATGGTCAGCTTCAAATCGGCGCTCAATGCCACTGACGCCGAAGCGATCCGCGCCTACCTGATCCACCGTGCAAATGAAGACAAGGCGCTCGAAGCGCAGAAAGTCGCGTTGAAATAAGGACCTGATCGAGCCCTGCCCCGAACGGGGGCAGAGCTCGAACTGTCTCATTCGTCGAAGAAATTCAGTTCCAGCAAGACGTTGTTGGGATCGGTGGTGAACACCTGGTTCAGGCCGATGGCGGCAACATGGTTGGTCTGATATTCCAGCCCCATTGCGGCAATCCGCGCCATCAATGCGCCGCGGCCGGTGCAAGTCAGCGCGATATGGTGGATCGCGCCGGTTGCCGTGCCGGGTTCGACCGAGCGGTCAAATGTGCGCGGGCAGTCGAGCGAATTGAGATGCACGATCGCCAGTCCGTTGCCATCCACCATCCATTGCGCATTGGCAGGTGTCAGCGGCGGGGGCGCGTTGCGGCGTTCGAGCCCGAGCAATGTGGCATAAAACTGCGCAGTGGCATCCAACTGGTCGGTGATGATATTGATGTGATCAAGCCGCTTGACACGCATCGCATGGGTTCCTGTTTATAAGCCAGACCGAAACCGGCCATCACAATTTGGCAAGTGAGGTGCCAATGATTGCCACTGCGCGGTGCGCCCATTATGCGTTGCGCATTGCCGTTTGCTACCCTCCGGGAAGGATTATCATATGAAGACCCGCGCCGCTGTTGCGTTCGAGGCCAAAATGCCGCTGGAAATTGTCGAAGTCGATCTCGACGGCCCCCGCGCGGGTGAAGTGCTGGTGGAAATCATGGCGACCGGGGTCTGCCACACCGACGCCTATACGCTCGATGGCTTTGACAGCGAAGGGATTTTTCCATCGATTCTGGGACACGAAGGTGCAGGTATCGTGCGCGAAGTCGGCCCCGGGGTGACCTCGGTCAAGCCGGGCGACCACGTAATCCCGTTGTACACGCCCGAATGCCGGCAGTGCAAATCGTGCCTGTCGGGCAAGACCAATTTGTGCACCGCGATCCGCGCGACCCAGGGCAAAGGTCTGATGCCCGATGGCACCACGCGCTTTTCCTACAAAGGGCAGCCGATCTTTCACTACATGGGCTGCTCGACATTTTCGAACTTCACCGTGCTTCCTGAAATCGCGGTTGCCAAGATCCGCGAAGACGCGCCGTTCCAGTCGAGCTGCTATATCGGTTGCGGCGTGACGACCGGCGTGGGCGCGGTGATCAACACTGCCAAAGTCCAGGTCGGCGACAATGTCGTAGTGTTCGGGCTGGGCGGGATCGGGCTCAACGTGATCCAGGGCGCACGGCTGGCCGGCGCCGGCAAGATCATTGGCGTCGACATCAACCCCGATCGCGAAGAATGGGGCCGCAAGTTCGGTATGACCCATTTCCTCAATTCCAAGGGCCTGAGCCGCGAAGAAACCGTCGCCCAGGTGGTCGAACTGACCGATGGCGGCGCGGATTATACCTTTGACGCCACCGGCAACACCGAAGTCATGCGCACCGCGCTTGAAGCATGCCATCGCGGCTGGGGCACCAGCATCATCATCGGCGTGGCCGAAGCCGGCCGCGAGATTGCCACGCGTCCGTTCCAGCTGGTCACCGGGCGCAACTGGCGCGGCACCGCGTTCGGCGGGGCCAAGGGCCGCACCGACGTGCCCAAGATCGTCGACATGTACATGACCGGCAAGATCCAGATCGACCCGATGATCACCCACGTCATGGGTCTGGAAGAGATCAACACCGCGTTCGACCTGATGCACGCCGGCAAATCGATCCGCAGCGTCATCGTGTTTTGATCGTCCTTGTCTGAACGCGCCTGCCGCGCGTTCAGGTACCACTCACCGCCCCGCACCCCCGGCCCAGCCACCCATTCAGGGTACACTGTGGGCGGCTGGGTCGGGGGTGCGGGGCGGTGGGTGGCACATTGCCTGATCAATCATCCTCATCTTCGTCCTCGTCCGGCTTTGACGGCCGGGCGGGGGTGGGTGCTTCGGCTTTTGGCGCGGTCAGGCCATAGTCGGAATAGCGATCGTCGATCTTGGCGCTGATCGCGCGGGCCGCGGCGATGTCCGCCTTGCCGCCGGTGTCATCGCCGCTGGCAAGACGTGCCAGCCCACGCACAAACAGCGCAGACGGCATTTTCGGCGCCTTGCCCAGCGCACTGGTCGCCGCCGCGATCGCCGCCGGGTAATCCTTGCGCCGCAATTGGACCAGCGCGCGGGTGTCGAGCATCGCCGCCGGACTGTCCGCCTTGCGCAGCGCGGTATCGATATCGCGCTGCGCACGGTCCAGATCGGCATTGGCCAGCGCCCGGTTCCAGGCGCGCGCATTGAGCAGATAGAGATAGCGGTTGTCGTCGCGATGCAGATCGATCACCGGATCGAGCAACTCCATCGCACGGTCGGCCTTGCCCAGCCGTTCGTACAGCATCGCCACCGCCACCACATCAAGCGATCCTTTGGGCATGGCTGCCGCCGCCGCGTCGGTATCGACCAGCGCGCGTGCCTTATCGCCTTTGCCCAGTTCGATCTGCGCGCGCCGGGTCAACAACCGGTGGTCATGGGGCGCGATGGCCAGCGCGACATCGATGTCCTTGCGCCCCAGGTCCGCCTTGCCACTGCGGAAATAGGCGCTGGGCCGATCGTTCAACAGATCGGTGCGCGTAGGCGCCAGCCGGATCGCCTCGGTCAGGTCGGCAATGGCCCCGGGCAGGTCATCGCGGGTCAGGCGCGCCGAGCCACGCCCGGCAAACTGGTCGGCGGTTTTTGGCTCCAGCGCATCTTCTGCCTTGCCCAGGCCTTCGCCGCGGGTTTCCATCTTGCCGATTTCACGCTCGGTGGTGGCGGAAAATATCGGGCCGCCATTGTACGTCAAATAGACTTTGTGCTGACCCTGCGACACCAGCACGTGATGCGACAGAAAGAAATCCATGCCCAGCAGCATGTCGTGATCCGACCAGTCATCGCCGTTGTCGATCACCCGGATCGGACTGTTGCTGATGGTTTCACCGCCCAGCGAAATGGTCCGGGTGCGCGCGATCCAGCTCTTCCGGCCGCGCGTGCCAACCCCGCTCATCGTCATCGAGGCAACGACTTTGGGATCGTTCAGATTGATGCCCACGCGTTCGGCGGCGTGGCGGCTGAGCAGCGTTTCGGCGCCGGTATCCAGCATTGCGCGCACCCGGACCATTTCGCTGGGCGGTGAAACCATCAGCAACAGTCCGATCCGGGTGATCGACAACGGCGATGACT
>CAIPWG010000647.1 GCA_903868655.1 uncultured Sphingomonadales bacterium | reverse complement strand
GTTTCACTGACTTTGAGTTTCTGATTCTTGACGACGGTTCCACCGATGGCAGCTTGGCGATCATCCAGGCTGCTGCGGCCAATGATCTGCGTATAAGACCGATTGTGCGCGATAATCAGGGGTTGATCGCCAGCCTCAACCAACTTGTGCGGGAAGCACGCGCCCCATTGATCGCGCGCATGGATGCCGACGATATCTGCTTGCCGGATCGGTTTGCGCGCCAGATTGCCTTTTTGGAAGCCAATCCGGAATATGGTGTTGTCGGCTCATTCATTGATGACATCGACGAGAACGATAACCCCTGGCCATGTCACGCCAGACCTTATGTTACGTCTCATGAAGAAATGCTGGCACGGATGGCTTTTGAAGAGCCCCTGCTGTGCCATCCCTCTGTGATGTATCGTCGCGATAAAGTCCTCGACGTCGGGGGCTATCATGCCGCCTTTCGACATTGCGAGGACCTTGATCTCTGGCTGCGGCTCACTGCGGTGACAAAGCTGGGCAATCTGCCGGAAACGCTCTTTCGTTATCGCCATTATGCCGAGCAAGTGACCAGAAGGCACATTACCGCACGGTATATCGGGGCGACCGTCGCGCGTATAGCCTGGATGGAGCGCAACGCCGGGCGTGCCGACCCGACTGCGACGTTGGACGAGCTTCCTGCAGTGGATGATCTGGACAGGCTTTTCGGGCGTGAGGGCGTTGCTCGCGCAGTGCGGTACGAGGTCACTCAGGGGGTGCTTTATTCGCGCGATGGCTTGCGCGACAACGGCTTTGACCTGGTCCTCGGCCATATTGCGGAGGGCGGCGCAAATACGCACGAAGCGCGCGCAAGGCTATGGCGCACAGTTGCCAGGTTGGTGCGCTTCGGCGAGTTCAAGCGGGCGATGCGGCTTGCCGGCATGTTGGTGCGCAGTCCTCGGGCCTGGCATTGAGCCGATGACAAGCCCCCCCGGCGATGTCCGTCCCGATGCCGCCGATCAACCGGCAGGCCGTGAACCTGCCGAAATGGGCGTACGCGGCGCTGCCGTGTGGGCGATGGCGGGCCAATATGTCGGATTTGCGATCCAGTTCGTGACTTCTGTCATCATCTCCCGCTATTTTCTCAGCCCATCCGAGGTTGGACTGTTTTCGATCGCGCTTTCTGCGGCCATGCTCGTGTCTATGCTGCAGGATTTCGGCCTGTCGCGCTACATCTCTGCGCTTCCTCGGATTGATGCCGCGACACGCGAACGGTGCAGCACTGTTGCGCTTGTTTTCTCGTTTGTCGTTGCCGGTGTCATCGCTTCGGCGGCCTTGCCCATGGCCAGTTTCTATCATCAGCCGCATCTGACACCGATTTTGCTGATTATCGGCGCCAGCTATCTTTTCATGCCGCTGTCTGTTGTGCCGATTGCGTTGCTGGCGCGAACAATGTCGTTTCAGGGGCATTTCGTCATCAATGTCGGGGCCGCGATCGCACAGGGCGTGGTGGGGCTCAGTTTGGCAGGCCTGGGCTTTTCATCGCTTGCGCTGGCTTGGGCAACTTTGGCCGCGAATGTGGCGCGGGGATTGATCGCGCAAAGTTTGCGACCAGCGCCGCCATGGCCTTTGCGGTTTGATGGGTTGAAGCCGATTCTCAGCACTGGCTCCAGACTGACTGCGCTCTATGCCAGTGGCTCGTTGGGAACGCGCACACCCGACATGATCGTTGGCAAGATGCTCAC
>CAIPWG010000646.1 GCA_903868655.1 uncultured Sphingomonadales bacterium | reverse complement strand
GTTGCACAAGGCTGGACTAACCGGGATCACAGTGACCGAGGCGGAAATCCGTGCGGCGCAACGGCTCGCCTTTGCGGCACTCCACCTCGTCATCGAACCGGGCGGCGCGGCCGGACTTGCTGCCTTGATCGCCAGGAAAGTGCCGGACGATGGTCGAACGGCGGTGATCCTGTCAGGTGGTAATGTCGACCGCGATGCTTTCGCCCGGATGCTCCTCGAGGCCGATTGAGCGCAGACTGCGGTGAAGTCGGCAACATGTTTGCCACAAATCCGCAACAGGACAGTCGTATCACCTCTATCACTTTAGGTAATAGGGGTATCAAATATGGGCATGCGCCTGCCACGTCGTCGCATCAAGGACACCGCATTGGTCAAGCCTGTGCTGGCCAGGGCAGTCGTGCGCAAAGAGGCGGGCGTGGGTCGAAAAGTGCTCGATCACGCATTCGCCTTTGCCTTTCGCGGGCTGGTATACGCGCAGATCTGGGAAGATCCGGAGATTGATATGGAAGCGTTGGACATCCAGCCTGACAGCCGGATGGTCGCGATTGCCAGCGGTGGATGCAATGTTCTGTCTTATCTGGTGGCCAATCCGGCGGCGATCACTGCGGTCGATCTCAACACGGGTCATGTCGCACTCGGCAAACTGAAACTCGCCTCGGCCCGGCACTTGCCCGATCACGCACACTTCCGACGGTTTTTTGCAGAAGCCGACAAACCATCGAACCTTGCCGCCTACCATGCCTATGTTGCCCCTTATCTCGACGAGCCGACGCGGCGCTATTGGGAAGGGCGTGATCTGACTTTGCGTCGGCGTATTGGCGGTTTCCGCAAGGGCATTTACAAACGCGGTCTGCTCGGCGGTTTTATCGGCATGGCGCATTTGCTAGCGCGGATTTACCGCATCGATCTCAAAGCGATCCTGTCAGCCCCGACCCGCGATGCACAGCGCGCAGTGTTTGAAGCGCAATTGGCCCCCCTGTTCGATCGAAAATTTGTCCGCTGGTTGACCGATCAGCCAGCCGCTCTGTTCGGTCTTGGCATTCCGCCCGCCCAGTTCGATGCGCTGGCCGGGGATCAGCCGATGGCGCAAGTGCTCCGGCGCAGGCTGGAAAAACTGGCCTGTGATTTTCCGGTCGAAGACAACTATTTTGCGTGGCAGGCGTTCTCCCGCGGTTATGGCCGCGACACCGATGCATCGCTGCCGCCCTATCTGCAAAAAGCCAACTGGGACGCGGTTCGCGCGCGGGTCGATCGGGTCGATGTACGCCATGCCAATCTGATCGACTGGTTGGCCCAACAGCCCGATGCCTCGCTCGACCGTTTTGTCCTTCTCGATGCGCAGGACTGGATGACCGATACGCAATTGAACGCGTTGTGGGCGCAGATCACCCGCACGGCACGGCCCGCTGCGCGCGTGTTGTTCCGCACAGCTGCCGAACCCAGCCTGCTGCCGGGACGCGTCGACCAGTCGGTACTCGATCGATGGACCTATCATGCCGAAGCCTCGGCCGATTACACACAGCGCGATCGTTCCGCAATTTATGGCGGCGTGCATCTATATGAGCGCACGGCATGACTGCCAGCCATGGCGTATTGATGGATCAGGTCTATCGCCGTCAGAAACATATCTATGATATCACGCGCAAATATTACCTGTTTGGGCGTGATCGCCTGATCGCTGAAATGGCGGCACGCCCCGGTCAGCGTGTGTTGGAGCCTGGCTGCGGCACCGGTCGCAATCTTGCGCAAATCAGTACGGTTTGGCCCGGTGTCAAACTTTACGGCCTGGACATTTCCACGGAGATGTTGGCGCTGGCGCGGAAGAAACTGGGGCCGGAAGTCGTGTTGGCTGCCGGCGACGCCACGTCATTTGATCCCATCCGTTTGTTCGGCACCGCATCTTTTGATCATGTGGTGCTGTCCTATACCCTGTCGATGATCCCCGATTGGCAGGGAACGGTTGCCCATGCCGCCAGCCTGCTCGCCCCTGGCGGTCGCCTGCATATTGTCGATTTCGGAGACTTTGGCGGATTGCCCTTTGCTTGCGCAGCCGTATTGCGCGGCTGGCTCCGGCTGTTTCATGTGTCCGCCCGCGATACCTTGGGTGCGGTAGCCGAGAATGTCGCCACCGAACAGGGC
>CAIPWG010000645.1 GCA_903868655.1 uncultured Sphingomonadales bacterium | reverse complement strand
GTGCGCCATTGCTTCGCTCGGCCACAGTCTGCGAATGAAAGTCGTCGCCGAAGGCGTGGAAACCGAGACCCAGCGGTTGCTGGTGCAGGCGGCCGGCTGCGAAATGGTGCAAGGCTTTTTGTTCTGGAAAGCGATGCCGGCGGAAGAGTTGCGGCCTTTGCTAAATCGGAGCCGCGATGCGCGAAAGTTGCGGCTGGCCTGAACCGGCTCAGACCGTTAACCGTGGTGGTATCGCCGCCAACCGCAGTGCTCGCGGTTTCGATGGTCGGGTAAATGAAACCAAATGCCGGTGAGGGGCGGAGGCCAAGCGAACCCGTCTGCGCGTACCATACGCGGACTTGCGACCAGTCACCCGCTGGTGACACGTCAACCGCCATCACGCCGCGTTCAACCATGCCGGGGTGTGACCAATTGGCGTGATTGATCAGGACATGGCGATCATCGATCACTTTGCTGACCACGGCAACATGCCCCATCGGCATCGCATGCGTGGACCGGAATGCCAGCACTGCACCGGCGCGGGGCGTGTTGCCGCGGGTGTAAACGCCTTCGGCATGGCCCCACCAATCGCGTGCATTGCCCGACAGTTGCACGGCCGAAACCTGCCGCGCGAACGCCACACACTGCAGACGGGCTTGCGCTGCCACGGGCACCGCAACCGCGGTCGCAAGGGCCAGAAGACCTGAAATTGTACGAAGGGTGGCTGAACGCTGCATGGCTTAGTTTCTAGGTATATTCCGCAGATTCGCGAAGCCCGTGGCGGTTCGCTTCGCCGTACCCGTCCCACCGTTCATCCCGCATTGGCGAAGGCCGGGCCTATTCTGTGTGCGCTGCAACGAAAAGGGGCGCCCGGACCTGAAGTCCGGGCGCCCCCTGTTCACCGTCAACGCGGTGTTGCGCGTTATGCGCTGTAATACATGTCGAATTCGACGGCTGACGGGGTTGTTTCCCAACGGTAGACTTCGGGCCACTTCAGCTCGACATAGGCTTCGATCTGATCTTTTGTGAACACGCCGCCTTCGAGGAGGAAGGCATGATCGGCGATCAGCGAGTCGAGCGCTTCGCGCAAGCTGCCGCAGACGGTGGGAACCAGCGACAGCTCTTCTGGGGGCAGGTCGTAGAGGTTTTTGTCCATGGCTTCGCCGGGGTGGATCTTGTTTTTGATCCCGTCGAGACCGGCCATCAGCAGTGCGGAATAGGCGAGGTAGGGGTTGGCCATTGCATCGGGGAAACGGAATTCCACGCGCTTGGCCTTGGCGCCTGCGCCATAAGGAATGCGGCACGATGCTGAACGGTTGCGCGCCGAATAGGCCAGCAACACCGGGGCTTCAAAGCCCGGCACCAGCCGCTTGTAGCTGTTGGTGGTCGGGTTGGTGAATGCGTTCAGCGCCTTGGCATGCTTGATCACGCCGCCGATGAAATAGAGGCACATGTCGGACAGGCCGGCATAGCCATTGCCCGCGAACAGCGGCTTGCCGCTGTCCCAGATCGAAATATGCGTGTGCATGCCCGATCCGTTATCCTGCTTGATCGGCTTGGGCATGAACGTGGCGGTCTTGCCATAGGCAGCGGCGACCTGGTGCACGACATACTTGTAGATCTGCATGCGGTCGGCGGTCTGCACCAGCGTGCCGAAGGTCAGGCCCAGTTCGTGCTGCGCTGCGGCCACTTCGTGGTGGTGCTTGTCGCAAGGCAGGCCAATGTCGAGCATCGTCTTGACCATTTCACCACGGATATCGACCAGGCTGTCCACCGGCGCGACGGGGAAATAGCCACCCTTGGCGCGCGGACGGTGGGCCAGGTTGCCGGTTTCATACGTGCGGTTGCTGTTGGTCGGCAGCTCGATATCGTCGATGCGGAACCCGTTGCCGTCATAGCCGTCGTAAAACTTCACGTCGTCAAACACGAAGAATTCGGCTTCGGGGCCAACATAGACGGTGTCGCCAATGCCGGTCGATTTCAGAAACGCTTCGGCGCGCTTGGCGGTCGAACGCGGATCGCGCGAATACAGTTCGCCCGTCGACGGTTCGACAATATCGCAGTTGATGATCAGCATCGGCGAGGCCGAAAACGGATCGACGTAAATCGCATCAAGGTCAGGCTTGAGGATCATGTCGGATTCATTGATCGCCTTCCAGCCCTCGATCGATGAACCGTCAAACATCAGACCGTTTTCCAGCTCGTCTTCGCCAAGCACCGAAGCCACCATCGTCAGATGCTGCCACTTGCCCTTCGGATCGGTAAAACGAAGATCAACCCACTCGATCTCCTCGTCCTTGATCTGCGCGACAATGTCCTTTGCTGTTGCCATTGCTGGTCCTTCTTTCCTGATCGACAATATGAGCGTGGCCTTGAGGCTGAGCGGAAGGCTGACGGCCGTCGGGCCGGTACAGCAATAACCGTGCCGAAATTTTCAGGCTGTGTTCGCTATGCTCCGATTTTTCGTGAAGTATCTGAAATGCAGAACAAGCCATCGGTTTGGGATAGCGTTGGGGGGGAGGCGCCCAGCGATAAAGCTGCGCAACGACTGCTGCATATTTGGGCAGCGTTGCTGCGAAATGCGGCATGCCGGGAAGACGGTGCGGCGGTTGCCCTTGAGACCTTTTGCCCGATTTCGATACAAT
>CAIPWG010000644.1 GCA_903868655.1 uncultured Sphingomonadales bacterium | reverse complement strand
GCAACCGCATCGCCAAACTTTGCCGGGTGTGCAGTGGCCAGCGTGACCACCGGAATATCGGGACCCAGATCGGCCACAGTACGCGCGGCATGCAGGCCAATCGCGGTATGCGGATCGAGCACTTCGCCACAGGTGTCAAAGGCCCAGCGCTGCGCGGCCACCATCTGTTCAGGCGCTGCCCGTTCGCTGGTGAACAGCTGCGCCATCGCCGCGCGCTGCGCATGGGACAATTGCAACACTTTGTCGGCCTCAAACGCTCTCATCTGCGCCGCCACGAGCACCGGATCGCGTCCGGCCGCATCGTACAACAGCCGTTCGAAATTCGACGAGACCTGAATATCCATCGAAGGTGCGGCCGTGGGCGTCACCGTTCCGGCAGAATAATCACCGCTCGACAGCGCCCGGTGCAGGATATCGTTGATATTGGTGGCAACGATCAGCCGCTCGATCGGCAAACCCATCTGCGCCGCGACATAACCGGCAAACACATCGCCAAAATTGCCAGTGGGCACCGCAAAAGCCACTTTGCGCTGCGGCGCGCCCAGTTGCAGCGCGGCGGCAAAATAATAGACCACTTGCGCCATCAGCCGCGCCCAGTTGATCGAATTGACCGCCGCGATACCGAAACGACCGGTCACTGCCGCATCGTTGAACATCCGTTTCACGGTGGCTTGAGCATCGTCAAAGCTGCCGTCGATGGCGATATTGTGGACATTGGATGCCAGCACCGTAGTCATCTGGCGTCGCTGCACATCGCTGACCCGGCCATGCGGGTGCAACATGAAGATATCGACTTTGGCGCGCCCGGCTACGGCATCAATCGCCGCCGAACCGGTGTCGCCCGAGGTTGCCCCGACGATCGTCAGATGATCATCGCGCTTCGCCAGAAATTCCTCAAACAGCAGGCCGAGCAACTGCAACGCGACATCTTTGAAGGCAAGCGTCGGCCCGTGGAACAGTTCGAGCAGCCATTGGCGTTCATCAAGTTGCTTGAGCGGAGTAACCCCGGCATGTGCAAACCGGCCATAGGCCAAGGTGGTCAGTTCAAGCAGACGTTCCGGGCTCAGGCTGTCGCCCACAAAGGGCTGCATCACCCGTTGTGCCAGTTCGGCATAAGGCAGGCCGGCCATGGCCGCGATTTCTTCGGTCGAAAAACGCGGCCAGGCCTCGGGCACATACAGCCCGCCATCGCTGGCAAGACCCGCCAGTGTCACACCTTCGAAATCGAGCGCGGGCGCATTGCCCCGCGTGCTGACATATTTCATTGCAAACCCCGTGTGATCGCGGGGCGATTAGCCGCCGCCACGTGCCATGGCAACCTATCCACGCTTGCGCAGTGCCAGTGCGTAAATCACCAGCGCGGTCGTCGCGAAAAAGAACCACTGCACCGCGTATGACAAATGGTTGTTGGCAATCGTGCGTGGATCGGGCGCAGCATTGGCGACAAGCCCGGCCTGCGGCGGATCAGCCACGATATGCCAATCCAGATTGCGTGCCTGCTCGCCCGGGGCAGGCAGCGCCACACCGGTCTTGATCCCCGGAACGGCCACCCCGATCAATTTGCCACCGGCCCATTGCACTGGTGCGACGCCAAACGACCAGCCAATCACCACCGGCACAATCGTTGCCATTTGGCCGGACCGGTGGCTGCACAACACGACATGGGCCCAGCCCGACTGGCCATTGATATTCCGCCCACCGACCACTTGGTCGCGGCTCGCCTCCGGGCAATCCCAGATCACCCGTCGATAGGCTGCATTGGCCGGCAGATCGGCCCCGGCAACATCCAGCGGCGCGGTCATGGTGGTCGCCGCGGAATACTGGGCAAGCAGCGATTCTTTCCAAACGCGGCGTTGCAATTGCCACAGGCCAAAACCCACCATGGTGGCAATGGCCAACACCACCACCAGCGTCGCAAAGATCGGAGGCCGACGCATCAGACAGTGCCTCCATCTGCGCGACGACGATGGGCGTGATGAACCAAGCGCAGCGCACCGACCATCACGGTTCCGACCACAGGTGGCCAGATCAACGCGTGTACCCATAAGGGGGGCCGCAACCAGTCGTCGAGCTTCAGCGCCGCAAAAATCAATCCAAGCGTCAGCATCAACACAACAGGATAGAGCACCAGACGCGGCACGGCCGCGTCTGACGCGAAAAGGGCAGTCCGGACGGATCCGGACTGCCCTTTCAAAGCCGAAGGTTCGCCGGGCTGGATCATTCGATCACGGCACCCCAGTTGCCCCAGACATAAATCGCGACGAAGAGGAACAACCACACCACGTCAACGAAGTGCCAGTACCACGCAGCCGCTTCGAAACCGAAGTGCTGACGCGGCGTAAAATCGTTCTGGTAGGCGCGCACGAGGCACACGATCAGAAAGATCGTACCGCAAACCACGTGGAAGCCGTGGAACCCGGTCGCCATGTAAAACACCGAGCCATAGGTGTTTTTGCCGAAAGCGAACGGTGCGTGGGTGTATTCGTAGGCCTGTACCGCTGTGAACAGCAGGCCCAGCAGGATCGTGATCCACAATCCGCGCTTCATGTCGGTACGGTTGCCCTGGATGATCGCGTGGTGCGCCCAGGTCAGCGTTGTGCCAGAGCACAGCAGGATCAAGGTGTTCAGCAGCGGCAAATCGAACGCGTTCATGACCGCTTCAATCGCCTTTGGCGGCCATTGGCCACCAATGACTTCAGCCGCGATTTTTGACGGGAACAGCGAAAAATCGAAAAACGCCCAGAACCAGCCGACGAAGAACATCACTTCCGAAGCGATGAACAGGATCATGCCATAGCGCTGATGGAGCTGCACAACCGGGGTGTGATGCCCTTCGTGTGCTTCCTTGATCACGTTGCGCCACCACGAAAAGAACGTCAGCGCCACGCCAAATACACCGACAGCCATAATGGCGGTGCCGTTGGCCATTTTGTGCATGGACAACACGAGGCCCGTGAACATCGTCAACGCCGACATCGCGCCGACGAACGGCCAGATGTCAGGCGGCAGAATGTGATAATCGTGATTCTTGGCGCCGGCCATGATCGTCCTATTCCCCAAAAAGGTCAGTTTTGTCGTCCAGTGAGCATGCTTCTGGCCGATTTGCGGCTTGGCTTAGCGATTCCCGTCCCACCGGACAAGGCCCGGAATAGCCAAGCGGTAATCCTTTTGCTCAGCCTTTCGGATTGGCTGCGATCAAAAACGTATACGACAGGGTGATTTCTTCGACATCACTGGCGTTGGGATCGTTCAGCATCGCCGGATCGACGTAATAGAGCACCGGCATATGCACTTCCTGGCCAGGCTCAAGCCGCTGGTTGTTGAAGCAGAAGCACTGGATCTTGTGAAAGTACGCACCAGTCTGTTCGGGCGTGACATTGAACACCGCACGGCCGACAATCGCATGATCGCTGGTATTCTTGGCATAGAACGTGGCCATCTTGCGTTCGCCGATATGGCCGTCCTGCGTCACTTGTTCAGGTTTGAAAATCCATTTCAGGCCTGGCGCAACATTGGCGTCAAACCGGATTGTGATCATCCGCCCCGTGGCACGCACGTGCGCGGCCTGTTCTTGGGTTGCGCGCTGGGTCGTGCCGTTGAAACCGGTTGCCTGACAAAACAGGCGATAGAGCGGTGCCGAGGCATAGCCCAAGCCCAGCATGGCCAAAGCCATGCCACCGGCCAACATCGCAACTTTATGGTTGGCGGTCAGTTTGCCGCGCGGCGTAGTCGCCATGATCAGTGCGCGGTCTGTGCAGAGGCGCCCGCGGCGACTTCCTTGTGCCGCGCGTCTGACGCGCCCTTTATCTTGACGATCGTCACCGCGAACAGCAGCACTGCCAATCCCACAAGCACGATGGCCAAAGCTCGCGAACGCGATTTCTGGCGCGAACGGAAAGCGTTGAGTTCGGACGGGGTCAAGGGCTGAGACATAGTGTCAGACTCCGAAGCCAGTGGCGACATGATCAGCCACCAGCATGGCAAAAAGAACAAAAAGAT
>CAIPWG010000643.1 GCA_903868655.1 uncultured Sphingomonadales bacterium | reverse complement strand
GGATATCCCGCTGGTTATCGCGTATGAAGACGATGCCCTGATCGTGATCGACAAGCCTGCCGGGCTGGTGGTGCATCCCGCTGCGGGCAACCCCGATGGAACGCTGGTCAATGCGCTGTTGCACCATTGTCGAGGTCAGTTGTCAGGCATTGGCGGGGTTGCGCGTCCGGGCATCGTGCATCGCATCGACAAGGAAACCAGCGGTTTGCTGGTGGTGGCCAAGACTGACATCGCGCATGAGGGACTGGCGCGCCAATTTGCCGACCATTCGATCACGCGGGCCTATCGCGCGATCACTGCGGGTGTGCCGGTGCCGCACGCCGGCACCATCCGCGGGTCGATCGGACGATCTTCTCACGATCGCAAGAAAATGGCGCTGGTCGAAGACGGGCGGGGAAAACACGCGGTGACGCACTACCGTGTGTTGACCGCACTCGATGGGGCAGCCCTGGTCGAATGCCGTCTGGAAACCGGGCGAACCCACCAGGTGCGCGTTCACCTTGCGTCAATCGGCCATTCGCTATTGGGCGACCCTGCTTATGGTCGATGTCCTTCCCGTTTGCGCCCGGTCTTGTCCGCCCTTGGTTTCCGGCGGCAGGCGTTGCACGCTGCCGAACTGGGTTTCATCCACCCGGTGGACGGGCGCGCGCTCTCGTTCATCAGCCAGACCCCGGTCGATATGCAGATGCTGCTGGTCGATCTGGGCGCGTGACAGCAAGGGAGATACACCAAAAGTCGCCTTGGCCTGTTCGCGATTCGCATGGCAAAAGGCTGGCATGATAGAAAATCGAATTCAGTTGTCGTTTGAAACTGAGTAGAAATCCTCTGTGGTCCCGCCACGCAACGCCCATTAGGGGTTGGCAAAATACGGGAACCGACGCTCTCGAAAGGAAAGTCTGGTGGTACAAACGAAGTTGAGCCGGCCGAAAGGGGCACTGACTGTCCCCGCTCTTGGCGGCGAAGCGAGCCTGAACCGGTATCTATCGGAAATTCGCAAGTTTCCGGTGCTGACCGCCGAACAGGAATATATGCTGGCCAAACGGTATCAGGAACATGCTGATCCCGAAGCAGCGGCGCAATTGGTAACCAGCCATCTGCGGCTCGTGGCCAAGATCGCCATGGGGTATCGTGGCTATGGCTTGCCGGTGTCTGAACTGATTTCCGAAGGCAACATCGGCCTGATGCAGGGCGTGAAGAAATTCGACGCCGAGCGCGGATTCCGTCTGGCGACGTATGCCATGTGGTGGATCAAGGCCTCGATCCAGGAATTCATTCTGCGCAGCTGGTCGCTCGTCAAAATGGGCACGACCGCCTCGCAGAAAAAACTGTTCTTCAACTTGCGCCGCATGAAGAAGAACCTCGAAGCGTTCGAAGATACCGACCTGCATCCCGACGATGTGCGCAAGATCGCCACCGATCTGGGTGTGCCAGAGGCCGATGTGGTGTCGATGAACCGGCGCATGATGATGGGCGGCGATGCCAGCCTCAATGTCTCATTGCGCGAAGACGGCGAAGGCACGTGGCAGGACTGGCTGGCCGATGATCGGCCGTTGCAGGATGAAACCGTTGCCGATGCCGAAGAAACCCAGATGCGCCATGCATTGCTGGTCGAGGCAATGGACAGCCTGAACGAGCGGGAACGCCATATCCTGACCGATCGCCGCCTGATCGATGAGCCGCGTACGCTCGAAGAACTCAGCCAGGTTTATAACGTCAGCCGCGAACGCGTGCGCCAGATCGAAGTGCGCGCGTTTGAAAAGCTGCAAAAGGCGATTCAGCAGATTGCTGGCGAACGGCACCTGCTGCCGGCGCTGTAACTTTCCGTTTCAAGTGAGCCCCATCAGGCCGCATCCCTCGCGGGTTGCGGCCTGATTTGTGTTTGGCAGCGGGAAGGTTTCATAAAAAAGGGGTCACCGGTTTTCCGATGACCCCCTTATGGTTCTCACCCAGTTGCCGAACGCCTGGTTCAGGCATCGGTTCAACGCGGTGTTGCGCGTTAAGCGCTGTAATACATGTCGAATTCGACGGCTGACGGGGTTGTTTCCCAACGGTAGACTTCGGGCCACTTCAGCTCGACATAGGCTTCGATCTGATCTTTTGTGAACACGCCG
>CAIPWG010000642.1 GCA_903868655.1 uncultured Sphingomonadales bacterium | reverse complement strand
GTCGACCAAATGCTCTATGGCGGCATGACCTCATGCGAAGCGCAAGGCTGGCACCTGGTTTTCGAACTGGTCGATACCGATCCGGCATTGGCGCGGCGGGGCCTGGCCAATGCGCTGGCGTCTTTGCGGCCCGATGGGGTCATTCTGACAGCACCGCATTGCGACAACCCTGATCTGGTGGACCTGCTGAAAGAACGCGGAATTCCCTGTGCGCGCATCGGCCACAGCGAGGGAGTGGCGACAGTCGATGTGTTCATGGATGAAGTCGCCGCAGCACACGCGGCCACCGCGCATCTCATCGCGCTGGGTCATCACCGCATCGCGTTTATTGCGGGCGCTGCCAATTACGGCAGTTCGGCTTTGCGCATTGCCGGATATCGTGCGGCGCTGGCCGAGGCAGGGATCGCGGGTGATTGGGTCGGTGATGGCGATTTTCATTTTGAAACAGCGGAGCAGGTCATTGGATCATGGTTGTCACAGCCAGACCGCCCGACTGCGGTGATTGCTGCCAACGATGAAATGGCATTTGCCGCTTTGCATATTGCCAGCGCACGCGGGCTGCGCGTGCCCGAAGATCTGGCCGTCGTCAGTTTTGAAGATACTCCCGGCGTCCGCTTTGCGGTGCCACCGCTGACCGCCATCCGCCAGCCGGTGGCAGAAATGATTACGCGGGCCTGTTCCAGTCTGATCGCCATTGTCGAAGGGAAAGGCGCGCCGGGCAGCCACGAAATCCCGTTCGAACTGATCTGTCGCGCCAGCACCGGAGCGGTCGGGGCTTGACTGGGGCCCGCGAATAGGGCGGGGCTGGTTGCGATGGGAAACCAAAGACGTCTTGCACGCGTCGGCATCGTTCGGGTGCAGCGCTGGTTTCGTGAAAGCGAAGCGGCGTTTATTGTGCTGGCGGTGCTTGTCGGTGGCGCTGCCGGGCTGACCACACTGGCGCAAAGCTGGCTCGCGCATGCGATGCAGGCCCAGTTCTATGGCCTGACGATCAACCGGTTGAGCGCGCTCGTCTCGATCGAACATCCCTGGCGATTGGTTGTTCTGCCGCTGGGCGGTGCAGGTGTTGTGGTCCTTGGTCGGTGGAAGGGACGGCGTGGACGCGCTCCGGTGGACGTGGTCGAAGCCAATGCCTTGCATGGCGGACGCATCCCCGGCGCGGACAATCTGTTGATCGCGGCGCAGACGGTCGTGTCGAACGGGTGTGGGGCCTCGGTCGGGTTGGAAGCGGCCTATGCCCAGATGGGCGGCGGTATTGCGTCTTTGCTGGGGCAAAGGTTGCATCTGCGGCGCGCCGATTTGCGCCGATTGGTGGGGGCAGGGGCTGGCGCGGGAGTGGGCGCGGCGTTCGGCACCCCGCTGGCCGGCGCATTCTATGCTTTTGAAATCGTGATCGGCACCTATTCGATTGCCGAAGTCGCGCCGGTCATTGCGGCCTCGTTGGCGGGGGTGCTGGTGTTGCGCTGGCTTGGGACCGAACCGTACCTGGTGGCCTTTACCTCGAATGCGCCACGCGGATTGATCGATTATGGTGCCGCAGCGGTTCTGGCGGTGCTTTGCGCCTTGCTGGGTATTGCGGTGATGCGGCTGGTGACCTGGGCCGAACGGCTGATGCAGGGGGTGATGCGCGGCAGCATCTGGCGGCCTGTGCTGGGGGGTATCTTGTTGATCCCTGTGGCGCTGATATCGCCACAGGCGCTATCGGCGGGGCACGGGGCGTTGCATCTTGACCTGATGACCCGGCCTGCGGTGTCGTTTCTGCTGGTGATCCTGGCGCTCAAGATCGTCGCATCGGTCATTTCGCTGGCCAGCGGTTTTCGCGGCGGGCTGTTCTTCGCCTCGCTGTTTTTGGGTTCGCTGGTGGGGCAGGCGTTTGCCCAGACGCTCAATTTGGCGGGGTGGGGCCTCTTGTTCGATCCTACTGATTTCGCGCTGGTGGGCATGGCCGCATTTTGCGTTTCGGTGGTGGGTGGGCCGATGACATTGGCGCTGCTGATGCTGGAGACCACGCGCGATTTTCCGCTGATGGGGATTGTTTTGACCGGTGCGCTGATTTCCAGCGCGATTACGCGCGAAGTGTTTGGTTATTCGTTCTCGACCTGGCGGCTGCATGTGCGCGGGTCGGATATTCGCAGCCCGCGCGATATTGGCTGGATGCTCAATTTGACCGCGGGAAGGATGATGCGGCGCGATTTTGTGACGGTGCCCGATACCGATACGATTGCTGCATTCCGGAACTATGTGCCGCTGGGATCGGCGAGCAAGGCAATTATGATCGGCGCCGATGGCTGCTATCGCGGCATTGTACAGAGTGCTGCGGCACACGCGCCCGCGCTTGATCCGGCGCTGCCGCTCGCCCCCTTGGCGCGACTTGGCGACACGGTGCTGACACCTGAAACCGGGATCAAAGCGGTGCTGGCCCATTTCGATGACGAAGGCGCGGACGAACTGGCTGTGCTTGATGAACAGGGCAAAGTCGTGGGCGTTGTTACCGAAAAGCATGCGCGCCGCCGTTATCTGGAAGAAATCGAAGCCGCACAGCGGCGCATGTTTGGCGAAGCCTGAGCTTTCGGGAGGTAGAGAGATGAACCGCACCCGGCTGATCCTTGGCGCGCTGGTCCTGGGTACGCTGACCGGTATTGCTGTGCGTTGGGCCGCGATCGGGTGGCTGATGGATGCGGCGCAGGCGCTGCTGCCATTGGGGCAGCTGTGGGTGCGCAGTTTGCAGATGACGCTGATCCCGCTGATTTTTGCGATGATCACCCATGGGGTGGCCAGCGCGGTGGCGGGTGGACGCGGCGGGCGGCTGATTGGTACGACCTTAGGCGTGTTTGGGATGGCGATGATTGTCACGGTCATCCTGTCCACGATCCTGACCGAAATCGTGCTGAATATCTGGCCAATCCCGGCGCATGCGCTCGATGCCCTGATCGGCGCAAATGAGGCGCAACCGGTGCCTGGTCTGGCCGCGCAATTGATAGCGATCATCCCGGAAAACCCGGTTGCTGCTGCTGCACAAGGCCAGATTTTCCCCTTGGTCATTTTTGGTCTGGTGCTGGGCGCAGCGCTGGCGCGGTTACCGCGCGAAGGCGGCATCGAAACCAGCCCGATCATGCGGCTGCTGTCCGAATTGGCGCAGGCGATGCTGCAAGTGGTCGATTGGGTGCTGGTAGCGGCGCCGGTTGGAATTTTCTGCCTTGCGCTTGGGCTTGGTCTGTCGTCAGGGCTGGGCGTGGCGCAAGTGCTGGGCGTGTTCATTGCGCTATGCTTTGCCACATGCCTGATGATGGCTGCGATGTGCTACGTCGTGGTGCGGATAACCGGTGCGGCTGCGCTGGGGCGGTTTGCTGCGGCGATTGCGCCCGCGCAGGCGATGGCGGCGGGCAGTTGTTCTTCGCTGGCGACCACCCCGGTGATGATCGACGTTGCGGTGGAAAAGCTGGGCCTGCCCGAAGACGTCGTCGGGCTGGCCATCCCGATGTCGGTTTCGCTGTTCCGGCTGGGAACTGTTGCGCATTCGGTGGCGGCCGTGCTGGTGGCGGCGCATGCGGTGGGCATTCAGCCCGGGCCGGTACAACTCGTTCTGGCGGGGCTGGCCGTGGTGCTGGGCAGTGTCAGCGGCGCGGGCCTGCCCGGGGCGGCGGTGGTTTATGCGATTTATGGCCCGGGCCTGCATGTGCTGGGCGCACCAATGGCAATCATGCCGCTTTACGTGGCGGTCATCGGGCTTGCCGATCCGGCGATCACTGCCACCAGCGTGACCGGCGATCTGACTGCGGTTACGCTGGTCCAGCGGTGGCTGACGCGCAAGGCCGTTGCGCGTCAGGCGTGATTTATCCCGCGATCCCGGCGGCCGAAAGCACCGCCAATGTCAGGATATCGGGTGCGAGCGAAGTCATCGGTGCGATCTGCACCGGCTTTTCCATACCAATCAGCATTGGCCCGATCACTGCATTGCCACCCAGTTCGCGCAACAGTTTGGCCGATATATTGGCCGATTGCAGGCCGGGCATGATCAGCACATTGGCGCGGCCCGACAGGCGGCTGAACGGGTAATTGGCCATGACTTTGGGATTGAGCGCTGCATCGGGCGACAATTCGCCCTCGTATTCAAAGCCCGGCTGGCGCTGATCGAGGATCGCCACTGCGTCGCGGATGTTGTCGATCCATTTGCCGTATGGATTGCCAAACGTCGAAAACGACAGGAACGCGACGCGCGGTTCATGCCCCATGCGGCGCGCAACGGCGGCGGTTTCGATCGCGATCTGGGCCAGATCTTCGGCCGAGGGTCGCTCGTTAACAGTCGTGTCGGCCATGAACACGGTGTCGTTCTTGCCAACCATCAGGTGGATGCCAAACGGCAGTTGTCCCGGCTTGGGGTCGAGCACCCGCCGTACTTCGGTCAGTGTCTGCGCAAACGTGCGTGTCATGCCCGAAATCATCGCTTCGCCATGGCCGAGCGCGACCAGCAGCGAGGCAAACACGTTGCGGTCCTGATTGACCATGCGTTTCACATCGCGTTCGAGAAAGCCCCGGCGCTGCAGACGCGGATACAGATAAGCCACCATTTCTGGCACCAGCGGCGAAACCGCCGAGTTGTGGATTTCATAACTGGTCGGGTCCGACACGCCCAGTTCGGTCAGCTTGTCCAGAACGGCCTGGGTGCGGCCAACCAGCACCGGTGTGCCATAGCCGAAATCGCGGTATTGGATCGCGGCGCGCAGTACGACTTCGTTTTCCGCTTCGGCAAACACCACCCGGCGCGGGTTCTGTTTGACCTGGGCATAGACATTGGTCAGCACCGAAGTTGTGGGATTGAGCCGCGCCTTGAGTGTGTTGCGATAAGCCTCGAAATCCTCAATCGGCATCCGTGCGACGCCGGTATCCATCGCTGCCCTGGCCACTGCCGATGAAACGCGCTCCATCAGGCGCGGATCGAATGGGGCGGGGATAATATAGTCCAGCCCGAACTGGTGGTTTTTGCCATAAGCGGCGGCCACTTCTTCAGGCACGGTTTCGCGCGCCAGCTCGGCGATGGCCTGAGCCGCGGCGATCTTCATCTCTTCGTTGATCGTGGTCGCGCGCACATCGAGCGCACCGCGAAATATGAAAGGAAAGCCCAGCACATTGTTGACCTGGTTGGGATAATCCGACCGGCCGGTGGCAATGATGCAATCGGGGCGCGCGGCCTTGGCCTCTGGCGGGGTGAT
>CAIPWG010000641.1 GCA_903868655.1 uncultured Sphingomonadales bacterium | reverse complement strand
GGGGCTTGCGTGCATGTGCCCTGCCAGCATGCCGTACCCAAAGGCGCTGACATTCGCGGCTATCCGGTTGTTCAACGCTACGGGTTGGTCTGGATCTGGATGGGTGATGCCGCCCTGGCTGATCCCGCCACAATTATCGCCATTGGGGAATGGGGATCGCCCGACTGGGGGTATAACCGTGGCGCGGCGATGGTCTATGATTGCAATTATCTGTTGATCACCGACAATTTGCTTGATCCCAGCCATGTCGCGTGGGTTCATCCCAACAGTTTCGGCGGATCTTCATGCGAAGCGGTGCCGATGCGGATTCGCGAGGCGGCATCGGGTTTTACCGTGTCGCGCTGGATCATGGATGCGCCGGTGACGCCATTCTATCAGGCGATGGTGCCGTTTGCGGGCAATGCCGACCGTTTGCAGCATTACGAAGTGCGCTATCCCGCGATCGCGTTCATCAAGGCGGTGTTCGTTCCTGCGGGCCAGGGTGGCGATGACACCCGCACCGATTGGGGGACAGGGTCGTTCGTGATGGATTCGTACAATTTCATCACGCCCGAAACCGAGGGGCGCAGCCGCTATTACTGGTTTCAGCTGCGCAATGTGCGGCCAGCCGATGCCGAACTGTCGCAAGCGATGTCTGATGGCGTGCTCGCGGCGTTTGGTGAAGACCTGGCCGTGCTGAACGAAGTGCAGCGAGGCATGGATGCCTGCCCCGACCTGCCGATCTCGATCGCGACCGACGCCGGCCCCTTGCGTTTTCGCCACCGGCTGGGTCAGTTGATTGCGGCTGAAAACGCCACGGGTTGAGGAGCGCGGCATGGCAATTACGGTTTATGGAATTCCCAACTGCGACACAGTCAAAAAGGCGCGCTTGTGGCTTGATGCGCGGGGCATTGCCTATGCGTTTCATGATTACAAGAAAGCCGGGGTGCGGGCTGAGCAGGTGACGCGCTGGATCGAGCAGGCGGGGCTTGATCGCGTGTTGAACCGGTCGGGCACTACTTTCCGCAAGCTTGCGGATGCGGAAAAGGCGGATATCGACGCGGCCAGGGCGATGGCGCTGATGGTGGAGCAGCCATCGCTGATCAAACGGCCGATTGTTGAATACCCCGGCGGGCTGTTGGTGGGGTTCAAAGAGGCAGAATGGGCGGTTGCGTTGGGGTGAACGGCCGGATGCGGGCATATCCGTTCTGGCGGTGCTGCGGGTCTCGTGATATGTCCCGACAGGTGAGCCAAGCTGTCCCCCATCTCTTCGCGATTCAGATCGATCCTGCCGACATTGACTTTATGGGTCATGTCAACAACGCCTCGTATCTCAAATGGGTACAGGATGCGGTGATCGACCATTGGCGCGCGCTTGCTCCGGCCGAAGCCGTGGCCGCGCACTTGTGGGTCGCGCTCAAGCACGAGATTACCTATCGCCGCCCGACATTCCTCGATGATGCGCCGATTGCGCATGTTGTGCTGGAAAAAGTGCAGGGTGCGCGTGCGATGTACCAGACCGTGATCAAGCGCGGCGAAGAGGTCTTGGCCGAGGTGCAATCGAGCTGGTGCTGCGTCGATGCGGCCACTTTGCGGCCTGCGCGGCTGGCGCGTGATCTGATTGAAAAGTTTCTGCCCGGCTCTAAATCAGCTTGATCGGGCGAGATCGGGTCAGCCGCGCGTTACCGTGACGATATAGTTTAACGACAGATCGTCGGACAGGTGCAGCCCTTTCATCGGGTTCCACGCAATGCCTTGCGGATTGCCCATTGTCAGGCCCGCGTCGGCCAACAGATCGTGCAATTCGATCGGGGTAATGAAATCGGCCCAATGATGAGTGCCGCGCGGGATCATGCCCAGCCGTTCGGCGCCTTCGACCAGCAACAGGCGTGACGCGGTGGTGCGGTTGGGGGTCGACAAGACCATCAATCCGCCTTTGGCCAGCGCCCCGGCGAGAGCCGCAACAAACACGGCCTTGTCGGCGACATGTTCGATCACTTCCATCGAGGTGACCAGATCAAACCCGGTCAGATCCATCGCCGCGACATCACCGCAGCGATAGGTGATCGACAGGCCGCCAGCTGCGGCATGCGCGC
>CAIPWG010000640.1 GCA_903868655.1 uncultured Sphingomonadales bacterium | reverse complement strand
GATGTATTGCGCTGGAATCTGTTCCAGGCCGATTTCCTGACAGCGTCGCGCGTGCGCGATGCGATCAATATCAAATATCCCCAGACCGCCGCGGTTGAAGACGGCGTGACACTGGCGCTGCGCCTGCCCAATGGCGCCGACCGCCGTGCCAGCCTGATGGCCGCGATCGAAACGATCGAAGTCACGCCCGGCGAAACGCCTGCCAAAGTGATTGTGAACAGCCGCACCGGCACGGTCGTCATCAACAGTGCTGTCCGCCTGAGCCCGGCCGCCATCAGCCACGGCAAACTCGTCGTACGGATCGATGAGAAACCCCAGGTGTCGCAACCCAATGCCCTGAGCCAGGGACGCACGGCGATAACACCCAACAGCAAGATTTCGGTCAACGAAGGTGATGCGCACGTTGCGCTGTTCAAACCCGGTGCCTCGCTGTCGTCGCTGGTCGACGCGCTCAACAAGCTGGGTGTGAGCCCCTCCGATCTGGTCGCGATACTCGAAGCCCTTAAACAGGCCGGATCGCTCAAGGCGGAAATGGACGTGATATGACCACGATTTCCTCAACCGGCGCGGTCGCTACAAGCACCGCCAGTTCAGCAAGCTCAACGGAGCGTGCCCGCCTGCATCAGGCGGCGCAGGCGTTTGAAGCGATCTTCGTGCGGCAGATGCTGTCAACCGCGCGCCAGTCCAATTTCGGCAACACCTTGTGGAGCGACGACAAGGGCCAGGACACGTTCAGCGCGATGCGCGACGAACGATTTGCCGACCTTACCGCGCAAAGCGGCACGCTGGGTCTGGCCAAACAGGTCGAACGCGACCTGTCGGCACGGCTTGGCACCGCAGCCACCCCACCAGTGGCGGGAGGCAAGCCATGACCAGCAGCCTGCTTTCGATTGGTGCCAGCGGCGCCATCGCGGCCGAAGTCGCGCTTGATATCACCGGCCAGAACATTTCGAACGCATCGACCGACGGCTATGTCCGGCGCAGCGCAAACATGATCGAGGTCGCCTCGGCCAGCAGCTGGAGCACGGCGAACGACATTTCGCTGTCGGGGGTGACCGTTTCGGGGATTACCCGCAATGCCAATTCGTTTCTGGAATCCGAAGCACGCCGCACGGCATCAGACACTGCGCGCGCCAGCAGCGCGGTCAGTGGCCTGACCAATGTCGAAGCCGCAGTCGAAAATTCGGGCCTGTTCACATCGATCGGCAATTTCCAGAATGCGCTGTCGTCGCTGAACCAGAACCCGACCGACAGCTCGATGCGCGCGACTGTCATCCAAAGCGGACAGACGATGGCCGGCGCGTTCCAGATCGCCGCGCGGGGCCTGTCGGCAACGCAAACCGGGATCCAGACCCAGGTCAGTCAGGGTGTTGCACAAGTCAACACATTGACCACCCAACTGGCGGCCATCAACACCCAGCTGTCAGCTTCGGCCGGCGGTTCATCGGTGGCTGGCAACACCACCACAAGCGACCGCGCCACTCTGATGGATCAGCGCGACAGTCTGCTCAATCAGATCGGGCAATATTCCGACATCGCCACGACTATCAACAGCGATGGCAGCGCCAACGTGAACATCGGCGGAGTCAGCGGCCCCCCCCTCGTCCACGGCGTCACCGCCAATACGCTGATCAGCACGGTCAACAGCGACGGAACAGTCGCGCTGGCCGTGGGCAACGCGGCGGTAACGCTCAGCGGCGGTTCGCTGTCGGGCAATCAGACCACGCTGACCAAGCTGAACCAGGTCAGCACCGATCTTGACAGCCTGGCCGCATCGATTGCGACCACAGTCAATGCACAGCAGGCACAAGGCGCCAATCTGACCGGAGCCGCAGGCAGCGCACTGTTTTCCGGAACAACTGCCGGCACGCTGGCGATGGCAACGACCAGTCCATCGGCCATCGCAACGGCCCCTTTGGGGTCGGCTGCAAAAAGCGCGGACACAACCAACCTGACCGCTTTGACCAGCGCGTTTGGCACGCTCGATCCCGCCGGTACGATGAACAACATCCTGACCGACATTTCGGGCACGGTGAACGGCGCCACGACCACGCAATCCACTCTGCAAACATTGTCGACCGCAGCGGCCACCAGCCTGTCATCCCAAGCCGGGGTCAACCTGAACAGCGAAGCCGTCAACCTGGTGAAATTTCAGCAGGCTTTTCAGGCTTCGAGCAAGGTCATGCAAGTGGCCAGCGACGTGTTCAACAGCATTCTCAACCTGACGGCACATTGACGCCAAACCAGCCAGCACGAACAGGGCAAACGCCATGACGATCAGCACCTCCGCCAGCACCAGCAGCTTCTACACCGCTGCAACCGAACAGCTTGGCTCGCTGCAGCAGCAGGTGAGCGATGTCACCAATTCGATCAGCAGTGGCAGCCAGTTCACGTCGGCATCGCAGAATCCGACGGCGGCGGCTGAAATGCGTCTGATGCAGTTGCAGGACAGCCAGGCCGTCACCGATACCGCATCAGCCAACAAGGCCACCGCCAATCTGCAACTGGCAGACGGCGCGATGACCACGATGATCAACGACATCAACCAGGCGCGCACGCTGACCACGCAAGCCGCCACGGGCACTTTGACCGCGGCTCAGCGCGCTTCGATCGGCACGCAATTGTCACAGATCCAGGCTGACATGCTGAATCTGGCCAATACGCGCGATGCCAATGGCCACGCCCTGTTCGGCGGTGGAGCGACGGGTGATGCTTATGCGATGGGATCCAACGGCGCCGTCACGTATTCGGGCAATGCGACGTCACAAACATTGCCGATCGGCGGTGGGCAGACCGTGCAATCCAGCCTGACCGGACCCGAAGTGCTGGGCATGACCGACGCTGCGGGCAATTCGACCAATGTGATCGACGCCATCGGCGCTTTGGCAACCGCACTGAAAAGCGGTGGTTCGTCGGCACAGGCTGCTGCGTCGGCTGGATTGACCACGCTGTCGAATGCGCTCGACGCCGTAACGACGGCGCAGACGGTCGTCGGATCGCGCGAATCGTGGATCCAGCTCAATGTGCAAAACCAGACCGCGCAGAGCACTGCGCGCGCCACCGCAGAATCGCAGATTGGCGACACCAATGTGTCAACCGCCGCGATCAAGCTGCAGGAACTGACCACTGCGCTGCAGGCCAGCCAGTCGTGTTTCGTGCGCATGTCGTCGCTGTCGCTGTTCAACGTCATCGGCAACTGAACCAGCCTGAAACAACGGAGCACATCACGTCATGTTTGCTGGTATTGGTATCGTCGTTCTGTTGGTCATGGTGTTTGGCGGATTTGCCATCACCGGGGGCGCGCTTGGCCCGGTCATGGAATCGATTCCCCACGAAATGCTGATCATCGGGGGTGCCGCGCTGGGCGCCACCATCACCGGCAATTCGATGCACGAGCTCAAAGGGCTTGGCGCAGGCATCGGCAAAGTTTTCAAGGGTCCAAAGCACAACAAGCAGGACCACGTTGATGCTATCGTGTTGTGCACACGGCTGATGAAAATTTTGCGCAGCGATGGACCGGTGGCGCTCGAAAGCCATGTCACCGACCCTAAAAATTCACCGATTTTCGCCGAATTTCCAAGGATTTTGAGCAACGGCGCGCTGGTTTCGCTGATCTGCGACACACTGACGCTGATCGTCGTGTCGTCGGGCACGCTTGAAGTCCACGCCGTCGAAGACGTGATGGACCATGCCATGAAAACGCATTTTCACGAATCCGCAGAAGCCCAGCATGCCTTGCAAGGCTTGGCCGATGCGCTGCCCGCACTCGGCATCGTTGCGGCTGTGCTCGGCGTGGTCAAGACCATGGGATCGATCGACAAGCCTCCTTCGATCCTGGGGGCGATGATCGGCTCGGCTCTGGTCGGCACGTTTATGGGGGTGCTGTTGGCTTACGGCATTGTGGCACCACTCGCCGGGCGGCTCAAACAAGTGCTCGATCAGGATGAAATGATCTTTCAGGCGGTCAAGCAAGTGATCGTGGCATCGCTGCATGGCTGGCCGCAGCCGCTGGTGGTCGAATCGGCACGGTCCGGGCTGGGACATGCCTTTCGCCCAGGGCTGTCCGAACTGCTTGACGCGTTGCGTGGCCGTTAACCGTGGCGAAGCCCAAAGGGAAAGAGGCCCCGCCTCCGATCATCGTCAAGAAAATTACCGTGGTCGCCGGTGGACATCACGGTGGGGCGTGGAAAGTGGCCTATGCCGACTTTGTAACCGCGATGATGGCTTTTTTTCTGCTGATGTGGTTGCTGGGTGCAACTACCGAAAAACAGCGCAAGGGCATCGCCGACTATTTCACCCCAACCCTGGTGAAGACCCGCGAAGGCAGTGCGGGATCGTATGGCCTGCTCGGCGGGTCATCGTTGACCGATGTCGACAAATATCAGTTCCGTGCCGGACAAACCGGCACCAAATCGATGACCATCCCGCGCGACACGACCGGTGGCCCGAAAGAGG
>CAIPWG010000639.1 GCA_903868655.1 uncultured Sphingomonadales bacterium | reverse complement strand
CCGCAGCGCAGCGCCGCGCCCCCGCTGGCACAAACAGTCGCGCCGCTGCCGGCAGTGCCACAGTCAGCCATTACCCCGCTGGGCAGCGCGCCCCCGCAACCTGTCCCGCTCGACAATGGTCGCGGTGGCGCAGCCGCCGCTGGCAATCCTTTGGCCACCCCTGCGCTGGTCTATAATGGCACCATGCAAGCACCGCCTGTTCCTGTCGCGGCGATCGACGCGAACCCCGCGCCAAAACCGGGCAGCGGGGCGCCTTCGGCCAATGGCGGCGATGATTTCGCGGCGCGGTTGGGTGCCACCGGCAGCACGGGCGCGTCAGCTGCGGTGGCGATCAACCCGCGCACCACGATAGCACAAGGTACCTTGATCCCCGCCGTCCTCGAAACCGCGATCGACACCGATGTGCCGGGTTATGCCCGCGCGATCGTGTCGGCCGATGTACGGTCATTCGACGGATCACGCGTGCTTGTGCCGCGCAGTTCACGGCTGGTCGGCCAATACAAAAGCGGGCTGCAATCGGGCCAGCGCCGCGTCTATGTGATCTGGACCCGGTTGATCCGGCCCGATGGCGTGGCGGTTACACTGGGGTCACCAGGAACCAGTTATTCGGGCGAATCCGGGCTGGGTGGCAAAGTCGATACGCATTTCTTTGAACGCTTTGGATCGGCAATGCTGTTGACCGTGATGAGCGGATTGAGCGCGCTTGGCAGCAGCAACACCAGCATTGTGATTGCCGGCGGCGGCCAATCGGCAGCGGCAGAGGCGGTGGGGCAGACCGGGCAGATCGGGCCAACCGTGCGGGTCCATCCGGGCGAACCGATCCGCGTGTTCACCGCGCGTGACCTGGATTTTTCCCATGTTGAAACGCCCTGACGATGGTTGAGCCGATGCCTTTGCCGGCGGCGGATGCAACAGCGCGCAGTGTGTATCTCGATGCCTATCTCGCCCCGTTTCGTCCTTGGCTGGCCAGCCCCGGGGTGACCGAAATTCTGGTCAACCGGCCCGGTGAAATCTGGGTCGAAGATGCCGAATGGCCCACGATGCGGCGGTTTGAAGCACCCCAGGTGACCGACGCTTCGATGGCGCGGCTGGCCGAACAAGTTGCACGGGTCACCCACCAGGCGATCAACCGCGAAAGCCCTTTGCTGGCCGCGACCCTTCCCGTCTCGCTCGTGCCGGGCGGGGCGCGCATCCAGCTTTGCGGACCACCCGCCACGCGTGCGCATTGGGCCATGGCGATCAGGCGGCAAAGGTTGCTCGACTTGCCACTCGATGCTTATGATCACGGACCGCTGGCAACCGCTTCACCAGCCGCACTGCCTGATGCGATGGAACGTCCGATTGCCGCCTTGCGCGCCGCGATTGCCGCGCGCCGTACAATCCTGATTTCAGGCGGTACTTCGACCGGCAAGACGACTTTTCTGAACGCCATGTTGCGCGAAATTCCTTCAAGCCAGCGCATTGTGCTGGTGGAGGACACGCCCGAACTGAACTTGCCCGATCATGACGGGCATCCAGGCAACGGGGTTGGCCTGATCGCGGTGAAGGGCGATCAGGGTGAAGCGCGCGTGACCACCGATGATCTGGTGCAAGCGGCGCTGCGCCTGCGCCCCGACCGCATCGTGGTGGGCGAATTGCGTGGGCGCGAGGCGGTGAGTTTTCTACGCGCGATCAACACCGGGCATCCCGGATCGTTTTCGACCGTCCATGCCAATTCGCCGATTGGCGCGCTCGAACAAATCGGGCTGATGGTGATGCAGGCGGGGCTTGGTCTGTCGCGCCGCGAAACGCTGGCTTATGCCGCCAGTGTAATCGATCTGGTGGTACAACTGGACCGCAATGGGGGGCAACGCCGCATTGCCACCATAGCCGAAACACGCACATTGGTGGCGCAAGCCCTGGCTTGACCCCGCCTCAGTGTTCACCCTGGGGCCGGTGATGGTCTTCAGGATGCGGCGCGGTTTGTTTTGGTTGTGGCGCAACCGGCGGCGCATGGGGCGCGGGGCGCACCGTCGGCTGAACCGGTGGCCGGCTTGGGCGGACCTGTTGCGGCGCAACCGGCGGCGCGTGGGGCGCGGGGCGCACCGCTGGCTGAACCGCTGGCGGGTTCGAGCGGACGTGCTGTGGCGGACCGACTGGCACGCGAACGGGTGCGGCATGGGCTTGTACCGGCTGCGCAGCCACGGGGTGATCAGGCGCAACACTATCCTTGTGCTGGTCAGGGTTCGCACGATGCTCAGCCGATGCCGGGAACGGCGCGCGTTGCGCGGGCGCACTAGCAGCCGGCCCCATAGTCGGGTGCGGTGCAGCGTGATGCTCGGCCATACGGTGCACTGCACTGGCGACAATCCCCGCCGCGACGACCCCACCCGCGATGGCCGCGGCACGATTCTGAGGCGCCGGTGCCGGTGTCGGTGGTGGTGCATCGTCCCCATACATTTGTGGCGGTGCACCGCGAAAATGGTGATCTTGCCAGGCACCGAATTGTTGGGCGGCTTGCTGATGCTGCGCGCGGGCTTCGCTCCACGGAGCCTGTTCTTCGGTCTCGTGCGCGCTGTGCCACGCGGACCAATCAGGATTTTCGGCAATATGGCGCTGCCATTGCATGCGTTGTGCCGCAACATCTGCTCGCCTGTCACCCCAGGCATAGGCATTGACCGCCAGATGCGGACCCGATGTCGCCCGCGCCCACAAGGTATGCGCCCGGCTGTAATAGCGGCTGCCATATTGTGCCAGGTCTGACCCCTCGGTTAGGTCGATTTGCACCCCGCCGACCGTAAACGCGGCCACCAGTGCCCCATGGTCATACGCATAAGCATATCGTGGATCGCGCACGAGGTAAGGCGCGTCGGACCCGGCATTATAGTAATATGTGCGATAGCCGTCAGCCACGGGCTCGCTGATCACCCGTGCACCGTCGCCTGTGCCCCACGTCCACGGCCGCACACCGCCCTCTTCAAAACTGTAATCGGGTGGCGCATCCTCAACCGCGTTTTCTTGATAAAGACCGCGATCGAGATAGCGATAGCCCTCTCGGCGGTCGTTTAGCCGCGCCATCCGCACGGGCTGACCGCCGGGCAACGCGGTCACCGGTGGTGCGGGTGCAAGCGTGGCCGGGGTGGTTGTGCTCAAAGGCAAGACATTGGGCGCCGCCGAAGCGTCGGCGCTGCCCGTAGCGGCCGGCTTGCCATCACCATTGCAGGCGACAAGCGCGGTGGTCAGCAAAAGCCCGAGGGACCACGACAGTGGCGCGCGGCGACGCAGTGGGAAAGCTCGCATGACGGTCGTTCCTCGATCTGTGCATGACCGAGCGCAGCGGGTGCAGTTTTGGCCTGGTCTGTCACCGGCGATGACACACGCAAGCTGAGCGGGTGGTGAACCGATTGGAATCGCGCGGTTAAGACTACCGGGTGATTACAGCGACAGCGCAGCGCCATGCGCAATCATACGTGCCTTGCCGCCAATCCATATGGCATCACCTTCGATGGCTACCGCTATCCGGCCATCAGCACCAATACACTGGCCTTGTCCGGCAATATAGCCAGGTTCAGCAGCATGGCCTCTATGCAACAGATGTTGCGCGACCGACGCATTCAGGCTGCCAGTTACCGGGTCTTCGGTCAGCCGTCCGTTGGCATCGGTAAAAAAGGCTCGCAGTTCAAATTGCCGATCACCATCATCGCCCCATGCGCCAACCAGCCCGATGTCGGTTGGCACTGGCGCGGTTGCCATCGGCTTTGCCGCCAACACCGCTTGCGCAGACGACACGTGCAACAAGCGCCAGCCCGGACCATTGTCGGCATGGACGGCATCGATCACTTCGGCCGGATCAACGCCCGCCAGGCGGATCGCCTCGGCCCGTTCGGCAGGATCGAGCGGCCCTGCCCGCCTTAACGGCGGGGCGCGAAAGGCAAGGTTATCGTCCGCGATCCGGACTTCGACCAGGCCAACCCCGCATTGCTGCACGACCACGCCAGCGCGCGCAGGCACACCGCCTGCGGCCAACCATGCCGATGCACTGCCCAGCGTAGGATGACCGGCAAACGGCAGTTCGCCGGCGGGATAAAAGATCCGCACCCGATAATCCCCACCCGGTTCGCTTGGCGGCAGCAGGAATGTCGTTTCGGAAAAGCCCAACCAACGTGTCAGTGCCAGCATTTGCGCGGTTTCAAGCCCATCGCCGCCGCGCACGACAGCCAGCGGATTGCCCGACAGCGCGCCGGTGGCAAACACATCGACAAGATCAAGTTTCATGATGTTGACATAGACCGCGATATTGGCCCCGGCAACCATGTGTGCTTGCAAAGGGCAGGCAAGTAACGCAACGTTAAGTACAAGCTGCGCCACAAAGGTCCCCCTGCCAATGTCGATGTTATTGCTTGATGCTGCGCTGAAACGCCTGATCCACCATGGAACGCTGACCCTGACCGAAGCCAGCGGTCGCAAGCGCGTCTATGGCAAGTCGACACCCGGCTGGCCTGATCTTGGTCTGGTGTTGCACGACAAAGGTGTGCCGGGCAAAATCGCGCGCAATCCCAGCCTGGGTTTTGCCGAAGCCTACATGGACTGCCGCCTCGATGTTGAAGGCGGCGATATTATGGAATTCATCAGCTTCGTCCGCCGCAACAATCCCTGGAACAGCGGACGCGATCTCGACAACCCGGGCGTGTTTGACAAACTGCGGCTGGCGATTGTCGGGCGGATCAACCGGATCAATGCACGCACCGCCAGCCGCCGCAACGTTGCGCACCACTATGATATCGACGACCGGCTGTATGATCTGTTTCTGGATCCGAACCGGCAATATTCGTGCGCTTATTGGGCGGATGGCATCACCACGCTCGAACAAGCCCAGATCGCCAAGATGAACCACATCGCCGCCAAGCTGACGTTGGCGCCGGGTCAGCAAGTGCTCGACATCGGCTGTGGCTGGGGCGGCCTGGCCATTCACTTGCACAAGATTTCGGGCGCGAAAATCCACGGTATTTCGCTCAGCAAGGAACAAATCGGCTATGCCAAAGCGTGGGCGCAGCGCGAAGGTGTGGATCATGCTGTCACGTTCAGCCTGACCGATTTCCGCGATGTTGAAGGCACGTATGATCGGATCGTGTCGGTCGGCATGTTCGAACACGTCGGCACTCGCAATTTTCCAGCGTTTTTTCGCCAGGTGCACAACCGGCTCAAACCCGATGGCGTCATGCTGCTGCACACGATCGGGCGCGCGGCACCCCCTGGGGTGACCGACGATTTCACCCGCAAATACATTTTCCCGGGCGGTTATATCCCCTCGCTGTCGGAAACAGTCGCCGCGATTGAACCATGCAAGCTGATGCTGGCCGATTGCGAAGTGCTGCGCCGCCATTATGCGCCGACATTGCGCGCGTGGTATGATCGCTGCGTGGCGCAGCATGATCGTATTGTCGAACTGTTCGACGAACGGTTTTATCGCATGTGGCTGTTTTACCTGGTGGGGGCTGCAACCGGATTTGAAGAGGCCAGCCTGGTCAATTTCCAGTTGCAACTGGTGCGCGATCGCGACGCCTTGCCGATCACGCGCGATTACATTCATGAAGCCGAGGCGCGGCTCAACCAGCCGCCAAGCGTGGCGATTGCCATACCTTTGCACCGCGAACCCCAACCAGCCTGAACCGAGCCCTTGCACCAGACCCCCGATCGCATCCGGTCCGGCTCAATGCAGAATCCAAGAAAACATATTAATTACATATCTTTAAAACCAACCGATGAGATTTATCGCGCATATCGCGCCCAATCCCGATCTTTCACGGAGTGCCCTAAGGATAACTCCCTGTTTCACTGGCCATGCGTCACTTTGACGGGCCGGATACCCTTTGGCTTTTCACGGTGCAGCGGCATCACAGCGACAAGCGGATTGGCCATAGCTCCGGAGGGTTGCACAGGGCACGGGAGGTTCTGGCAGCTGCTATCCGTCGGGACACGCCCGCGTGCGGTCCCGTCCCGCTTACCCAGACGGCAAAGGGTCCAGCCCGGCACCATCGTCGATAGTCGCCGCTATGCCGCGCAAAAAGTACAATGGAGTCATCCGGCTGCGGACCAATCCCTGTTCGGGTCGCTTGCGCAAGGCCCGGACAGGGCCCTGAGTCATAGCCTGTGCGTACCCGACAACAGCAAGTCGAGCCGTTGCGCGAGAGAGAGGTAATATGTCGCAATTGCAGCCAGCGCACGATCACCGAGCACAAACGGCGCATGGCGTGCTTGGTCCGCCAGATTGTCGCCCATCGTTGCCAATGCCAGATCCGCACGCGGCCTGCTGCCGGCTTCGGCTGGCGCATCGCCCGTGGCAAGCGCACGGATGCGCGCAATAGCACGTAACCGGGGCGCCTCTTTGCCGAACGCCTGACGCAACGCAGCCGTTCGGGACAAGCGGGCGGCAGCATCGCTTTCGCGCACATAAACCGTGCGCGTTCCATGGGGCGGGGTATGCGCGGCACTGCACGCATCGACCATCAAAATCAGAAAACGGTCGAGTTCTTTCAGGCAATTGCATGCGCGGCGTACCGCAATCACCGGGGGTAACGCGGGCCCGTTGTGGTCCGCCCCGCGCGCCATGAGCATTTGGCACCCGGCCAGCATATCGCGATAGGCGGCATCAAATGCCACCGTATCCGCACCGGCAAACACGCCGGGCCGCTGAATTTGGGCAAGCGCGGTGTGCCCGAGCACGCGATCAGGCAAAACGGGGTGCCCTAAACGCCGGCCAGGTCTGACTGTTCATTCATCACGCTCCATTGCAATCAGGGGTGCATAGTACCCCCCGGCTGCCAGCGTCTCGAACGAAATGCCGACCTTGTTTGCGCCCTACACACCCGCCCCCGCGTCGTCCAACCGATTGTTGCAGCGCATCATCGTACGGTCATGCTTGCACGCGGTGACCAGGCCAGTATCACCAACCACGATGAAACGATCACTGCCCCTGTTCGCCTCGCTGCTGCTGTCGCTGCCCACCCCGGCCGGTGCCGGGCTGACCGGGCTGGAACAAACCATTGTGACGCAGGCCGACACCGATACGCCAAACGCCATCGCCCTGCTGGAACGGCTGGTTGCGCAGAACAGCGGCACCCGCAATATCGCAGGCGTGAAAAAAGTGCGCGATCTGGTCGTGCCCGAATTTGCGGCACTCGGGTTTATCACGCGCTGGGTGCCGATGGATGCGGTCCACCGCGCCGGCCACCTGATCGCGACACACAACGGCAAAGTGGGCACCACACGCATGCTGCTGATCGGACATCTCGATACGGTGTTTGAGCCAAGTTCGCCGTTTCAGACTTTCTCGCGTGAAGGCGAAATCCTGCACGGACCAGGCGCCGCCGATGACAAAGGCGGCATCGTGGTCATGATCACCGCATTGCGCGCCATGAAAACCGCGGGCGCGCTGGCGCGCGCCAATATCGATGTGGTGCTTACCGGGGATGAAGAAGCCGCCGGCGATCCAACCAGCATTTCGCGCGCTGATCTGGTCGCGGCCGCGAAAAACGCCGATGTCGCGCTCGATTTCGAAGGACTGGCAGTTCAGGACGGGCAGGATTATGGTTCGGTCGCGCGCCGTTCCGCCGGAAGTTATACGATTACCGCCACTGGCAAAGCTTCGCATTCCGGTCAGATTTTTGCACCTGGCGTCGGCGATGGCGCGGTTTACGAGCTGTCGCGGATCATCACCGCGTTTCACGACCAGTTGCCCGAACCCAATCTGACCTTCAATATCGGATTGGTCGCGGGCGGTGCAACAGTGAGACTCGCCGATGACGAGGCCGAAATTTCGGCTACGGGCAAAACCAATATCGTCCCTCCGATCGCGATCGCAAGCGGCGATTTTCGGGCACTGACCGAGGATCAGATCAACCGGACAAAGGCCAAGATGCAGGCGATCGTGGCGCGCCATTTGCCGCAAACCGATGCCACGATCGTGTTTCATGAAGGCTACCCGCCAATGGCGCCCACGCCCGGCAATCAGGCGCTGCTGGCCCGGCTGAACGCGATCAACATCGATCTCAACCTGCCCGTGATGCCCGCACTCGATCCGTTGAAGCGCGGAGCGGGCGACATCAGCTTTGTGGCGCATTATGTGGATGGGCTGGTCGGTCTTGGACCAAGCAGCCGGGGCGATCATACGCCAGAAGAACGCGTCGACCTGTCAAGCTTTCCCCGCCAGATCAAACGCGCAGCCATCCTGATGACACGATTGAGTCACGAACCTCGACGGCATTAGGTTCGCTTTTGCACGCGCTTCGTGCTAAGCGGCGCGCAACCGGCCCCAAGAGCGGCCGATTGCGCATCGCCTCGCGCTGATATGGGCGGAAGGGTTTCAAGACAGATACATGGCAGGATACAAGGAACCGGCTTTTCAGGATCGGGTTGCAGCAGCCGCCAAGGCGCGCGAAGCCGCACTGGCCAAATTGAAGGCCAAGCCACCGGTCGACCCGGCCGTGGTGGCCGCACGCATCGAAAAAGAACGCGCTCGCGAAGCCGCACTGGCCGAACGCGCCGCGCAAAAGGCAGCCGAACGCGCCGAAGCACTGGCCGCCGCAGAACTG
>CAIPWG010000638.1 GCA_903868655.1 uncultured Sphingomonadales bacterium | reverse complement strand
TGTCGCGCGCAAATCGCCCCTGCCCCGGGCTGAGCACGACCAGATCAGGGCCAAGACCGGTGATCCCGACATGGCGGCCATCACGAGCAATCAGAATATCCGGCGTTGCGATCGTGGCCCAGCCACTAACCGCGATGGCCAAGGGCAGCAGTCCCCAGAACCGCACTCGCCCGCTCCACAAGGCCAGCCAAAAGCCACCGGCGATCCACATGCCATAGGCCCAACCGGGCATCGACGGCAGTGTCGTGACCGCACCGGGCATTGCCGCCGTGCCATGCGCAATCCACAGCACCGCATCAAGCGATTGGCGCGCAAGCCACCACGCTGGTGCGCCAAGTCCTGCCCGATCAAGTGCGAGGCCGATGCCAAGGCTTGGCATTGCGACGAGCGTAACGAGCGGGATCGCCAGAATATTGGCCAAAGCGCCATAGACCCCGGCGCGATGAAAATGAAACAGTGCAACCGGCAGCACCGCGATCTGGATCGCCACGCCACCTATCAGCAACATTGCCCCATGGCGCAGCGCACGCTGCGACCAACTGATATCGCGCAAAGCCAGATACTGTCTGACCCAGGCTGTGTCGTGCAATGCAATGATCGCAACCACCGCACCAAAGCTCATCTGAAACCCGGCCTCTGCCACGGCTTCCGGCCAGAACAGCATGACGAACATTGCCGCCACCGCCAACAAGCGCATCGATAAAGGATCGCGACCGAGGATCAGTGCGCCCAGCACCAGCACAGCGCCGACAATGGCGCGCATCGTGGGCACTTCCGATCCGGTAATCAGGCAATAGGCCATTCCGACGAGTACCCCGCACACCGCTGCCACCACGGGCAAACGCACCCGAAGCGCCAGCCAGGGCACCAGACCCAACCCGCGGAGAACCAAGGCATAGGCCACTGCAATCACGGCGCTGACATGCAAGCCACCAATCGCCAGAAGATGGGCAAAGCCTGCATCGCGCATCGCGTCGGCGTCTGCGCGCGCAATCGCGCTGCGATCCCCGCTGGCCAAAGTAGCCGCGATCGCGCCGGCCGGACCGGGCATATGCGCCACGACCTCGGCATGGATCGCGCGCTGCGCTGCGCGCAATCCGGACTTTGCATGGCCACCACCCGTGACGGTAACCGGTCCAGCCAGCGTCCCTGTCGCACTTATTCCGGCGAACCACGCGGCAAAGGCAAAATCATGGCTTCCAGGGAGCATAGGTGGTGCCGGCGGCATCAGTCGCACCTTCGCCACTACTGTCGTCCCCGCCACAATATCGGGTCGGTCGATCGGTGCAGGCACAAACACCCGAACCAGCATCGCCCGCTCGACCCCAGCCACATGCGCCGCCAGAACCCATTGCACGCCGCCAGCCTGGTCTTTTCGATCGACGATGCGACCTGCAAGCAGGGTGCTATGCTGTGTTGATAACCGTGCAACCCCGACCAATTCAGACTTCAGCCAGATCGTGACGCAGCCCGCCGCCGCCATCAGCGCCAAACCAACAATAGCGTGGCGCAAATGGTCTGCCTGCCCCACCCGCGCGACCACCGGCGCAAGCACAATGGCCGCAGCGCACAAGGCCAACAATGCCGCCCATTGCCAAGGCCCCGGAAAGATCAACCAAGCCGAAATTCCCGCTGCAAAGCTTACTGCCAACCAAGGTGTACGCTCAAGCGGACGGCTGCCCAGGAATTCATCGATGGTGCGCTGCACACTGGACAAGCGCGCCAATCTGTCCCAATGCCCGCTGGTCATTTTCGCCCGGCGGCCGATGCGAGTCCCCTCGTCATCGGCAACAGGTGTGGGAGACAGCGTGGGTGACGGGGAATGCGCCTGTGCAACCATGGCCACGATGAAAAGGAATGCGCCAGGGATGGCAAGCACGAGTGCGACCAATTCTGCTGCATCGGACCGCAAGGCTGCGGTCGTAACCCGTTTTGCTCCATCTCCTACAGGCTATCTGCACATCGGCGGTGCTCGCACCGCGCTGTTCAACTGGCTGTTTGCGCGCCACCATGGCGGTACATATCTGCTCCGCATCGAAGACACTGACCGTGCCCGATCGACCGAACCGGCGATCGAGGCGATTTTTGACGGGCTGAACTGGTTGGGCCTGGGCGGCGATGAAGCCCCGGTGTTCCAGTTCGCGCGGTCCGATCGCCACGCCGAAGTGGCGAACCAGTTGCTGGCTGCTGGTCATGCCTATCGCTGTTACCTCTCGCAGGCGGAACTTGCCGCACGACGCGAAGCAGCGCAGGCCGAACGCCGCCCGTTCCGCATCGACAGCGAATGGCGCGAGGCGGACCCCACAACCTGGCCCGCCGATCAGGCCTATGTCATTCGCATCAAGGCTCCGCGCGACGGTGACACCGTGATCGAAGATCTGGTTCAGGGTTCGATCACGGTCAGCAACAGCGAAATCGACGATTTCGTGATTTTGCGCAGCGATGGCACGCCGACTTACATGCTCGCAGTCGTGGTGGATGACCACGACATGGGCGTAACCCACGTGATCCGTGGGGATGATCATATCAACAATGCGTTTCGCCAACTCGTTGTTATCCGTGCGATGCATACGATTGAACAGGCAGCGGGAACCGGCGCCTGGCCTGATCCGTTTTATGCGCATATCCCGCTGATCCACGGTGCCGATGGGGCAAAGCTATCCAAACGCCATGGCGCCTTGGGCGTCGATGCGTATCGCGACGAGCTGGGTCTGCTGCCCGAAGCGGTGGTGAATTATCTGATGCGGCTTGGCTGGGGCCATGGCGACGATGAATTCATTTCACGCGATCAAGCGGTCGACTGGTTCGACATTGCCCAAGTCAACAAGGGCGCAGCGCGGTTCGACCTCAAAAAGCTGCTTAACCTCAACGGGCACTATATCCGGCTTGCCGACGATGCCCGACTGGCTGGCGAAGTTGCAAAGCGCCTTGATATTGACGGTGCAGCGCAGATCGCTTTGTTGACCACCGCAATGCCGGTGCTGAAACTGCGTGCGGCCGATCTCAACGAACTGAGCGACGGAGCGCGTTTCCTATTTGCCGCGAGGCCAATCACGCCCGATGCCAAGGCGGCCGCGCTGTTAACCGACGAGACGCGGGCTCTGCTGGGCCAAATCCATGACCGGCTGTACCCCGTGACCGATTGGACGGTCGAGGCACTGGAAGTCGTGGTCAAGGCTCTGGCCGAAGAATGCGGGCTCGGCCTTGGCAAACTGGCACAGCCGCTGCGCGCGGCGCTGACCGGCACCACCACTTCACCCGGTATTTTTGACGTACTCGCCTTGCTCGGGCACGACGAAGTTATCGGACGGATTCGCGATCAACAGGTTGGCGCAACAACCTGACGACGCGGGATTGCAGACATTTCTCATGTGACCGGAATTCCGGCCAGACATTGACACAGGAGGACTGAGACGTGAGCGACAAGCAGGCAACGCTGCAAACCGGCGGCAAGACTGTTGAATTGCCGGTGACCAGCGGCACGATCGGTCCCGATGTGATCGATATTCGCAAGCTGTATGGCCAGACCGGGATGTTCACTTATGACCCCGGCTTTACCAGCACCGCCAGCTGCGACAGCGCCATCACGTATATCGATGGCGATGAAGGCGTTCTGTTGCACCGGGGTTATCCCATCGGCCAGCTGGCCGAACATTCGTCGTTCATGGAAGTCAGCTATCTGCTGCTCAACGGCGAACTGCCAAGTGCTGAGCAACTGACCGAATTCAGCCACACGATCACGCGCCACACGATGGTGCATGAACAGCTGAGCACATTCTATCGCGGGTTCCGTCGCGACGCACACCCGATGGCGGTGATGTGCGGGGTGGTTGGTGCCTTGTCGGCATTCTATCACGATTCGACCGACATCGCCGATCCGGAATTGCGCAAGATCAGTTCGCATCGGCTGATTGCCAAGATGCCGACGATCGCCGCGATGGCTTACAAATATTCGGTGGGTCAGCCGTTCGTCTATCCAGACAACCGTCTGTCCTACACCGGCAATTTTCTACGTATGACGTTTGGCGTGCCGGCCGAGGAATATCACGTGGTTCCTGAAGTGGAGCGTGCGCTGGATCGCATTTTCATCCTGCATGCCGATCACGAACAGAACGCGTCAACATCGACCGTGCGTCTGGCCGGTTCATCGGGCGCCAATCCGTTTGCCTGCATGGCCGCCGGCATTGCCTGCCTGTGGGGCCCGGCGCATGGCGGCGCCAACGAAGCCGCGCTCAACATGCTGCGTGAAATCGGTACGCCCGATCGCATCCAGCACTATATCGAACGCGCCAAGGACAAGAACGACCCGTTCCGTCTGATGGGCTTTGGTCACCGCGTTTACAAAAACTATGACCCGCGCGCGACCGTCATGCAAAAGACTGTGCGCGAGGTGTTCAAGGCGCTGAACGTGTCCGACCCGCTGTTTGAAACCGCGCTGCGTCTTGAAGAGATTGCGTTGAGCGATCCGTACTTCATTGAAAAGAAGCTGTTCCCCAACGTCGATTTCTATTCATGGATCATCCTTTCGGCGATCGGTTTCCCGACCACAATGTTCACCGTGCTTTTCGCGTTGGCGCGCACCGTCGGGTGGGTCGCGCAATGGAACGAAATGATTTCGGATCCAGGCCAGAAAATCGGTCGTCCGCGTCAGCTCTATACCGGGCCGACCGCACGCGATTACCTTCCCGTCGAACAGCGCTGACCGCAATCAGAGCAATAAAAAAGGGGCGTGCCGACAGCGCGCCCCTTTTTGTGTGTGGACTTCGCGCCAAGCGCACCGGCTTCAGCTGCCGTGGGAAATTCGCCCGGGCAAAGTCAGCAAAAACCGTGCCCCCGGGCCTGGCGCAACTGTCAGATCGCCGCCCATTGCGCGCGCCAGACGGCGTGAAATATACAGGCCTAGCCCGCTGCCACCGTCGCCCGTGCGACCCAGCCGTTCAAATTTTTCAAAGACGCGCGCGGTCTGGTCTAAGGTCAGGCCCTGCCCTTCGTCGCACACTGCAATCCATGCCTGAAGCGTGTCACCACCCGTTTCGATTGTAACCGTGGACTGTGCCGGGCTGTAGCGGATGGCGTTGGTCACCAGATTCAGCAGAACTTGCAGCACGCGGCGAAATTCACCGGTGGCAGGTATGACAACGGTTTCGGGCGGAATGGCCAAAGCAATACCCCGTTCTTGGGCGCGCATCGCCAAAATTCCGGCGGCACGGCGCGCGCAATCAGCCAGATCAATACGATCGGGTGCTGGCGCAAAATCGGGGGCCTCTACCGCATCCAGATCCGCCAGGTCCTCGACCAGCGCCAAAAGGTGCCGGCCGGCCTCGGCAATATCGGCGGCATAACCGGCATAGCTGTCAGCCAGGGGCCCGGCGAGCCGCGTGCGGATCGTTTCGGCATTGGCGATGATCCGGTTGATTGGCTGCCGCAATGCAGGGGCCAGATCGTGACCGATCAGTCGGTTGGAAGGGAGTATTGCCAGATCGGGCCCGGCCGCGGCGATACCCGGCACCCGGTCGACCGCATCGGGCAGAACCAGCAAGTCAAACCCGGCTTCTCCATGCGGGACCAGGCGCGCGCGCCACACCCGCGGCGAACCCGGCAGATGAAATGCCACGTCATCCAGCAGGCGCCAGTGCAATGGCTGACGATGCGCGACCCCGACCAGGGCCACAGCCTCGCTCCACGGTTGCACACGCGTACGCCAGCGGGTCGCCAGGCTTTGCAGCGCCGCATGATCTCCCTCTTCGGCGCGAACATCGACCGCCAACACGCGTTGGTCGGCGTCGAGCACGGCATGGATCGCCGCAACCTGATAGAGTACAGGATCGATCAGTACCACTTCGCGCGCATGGTCACCGGTCATCCGCCAATGGCTGAGCGCAAGCCGGGTTCCCGCGGGATCGGGCTCAACCCGGGCCAAGAAAGCAATCGCCTTGCCTTCGTCGACCGCTGACAACAGCCGCAATTGCGGCACACCCAAAACACGCGTGCGCCTGACCAAGCCCAGCAGCGAAGGCACCGCCAACGTGCCGGGCAGATCGCCGCCACAGCGCACTTGCAACCCGGCGAGCGCGGTATCCGCCTCGACCAACCGGTCTGTGCTATCGCACAATCCGCATACCGGACCAGTCGCGCTCATCGTGGACCACCTTGCAACAGCTGTTCCGCGTCGCCGACATCGACCAGTGCACTGTCTGCATCGGGCCGGATCGCCAGCAATTGCATCGCCGCCGCATCCTGCGTCAAACCCGCAGCACGCAGGATCAACGCCAGGCGCAAAGGATCATCTTCGGCAGTGGCCAGCGCGACCGTGTCGCGCGCAATACCGGAAGCCAGCGCCAGCGCACTCAGAAACAGGCCCAACCCCGCCTCATCAATCCGTAACGCCAGTTGCAAATCATCGCCCAATCCGAGCAGCACCTGATGCTGCAAATCCAGCCGCGCTGGCCGCGCTGCTGCCGATGCTGCGCGGTCCATCGGCGCAGTTTGTCCATGATCGGCATGCACCACGTGGCTGATCGACCACGCCAGGTGTTGCAGATCACCCGGCAATTCATCAAGCGGCAGCCGCATCGCGCGCATCGCGCTATCCATTCGGGTCTGCGCAGCGATCAGCGCAATCGTATCGGTGGCATCGGTCTGTCTGCGCAACAAGGGCGGCAGTCTTGGGTCAAGGCCACGCTCAACCGCCAGCGTCTCGGCCAGACGCGCCTCCACCGACAGCGCAAGCAGGTGGGTTAAAATAGCGCGACGCCCCGCCAACATCTCGCGCACCGATGCGGCCAATCCAGTGTCTGGCCCAGCCAATTGCGCAGACAGATCGGACAGCAATGAACCCACACGCGCCACCGTACGATCGTCAAGCAGCCGGCACGGCCCCAGCGCCACACGATGTTCCAGCACTATGCCACACGCGCCCAGCCGCCGGTCGGCATCGGCCAGGGCACGGCCTGTCCGTTCAGTCGTATCACCAGAGGCCGCCTGTTCCATTGC
>CAIPWG010000637.1 GCA_903868655.1 uncultured Sphingomonadales bacterium | reverse complement strand
GCTGATTGAGGCCGATGCGGTGAAGACCCGGTTCATTGCCAATATGAGTTATGAATTCCGCACCCCGCTGACTTCGATCCGGGGGTTTGCCGAAATGCTGGAAGGTGGATTGGCCGGTGATCTGCCCGAACAGGCGCGCGATTATGTTGCGGCGATTTTGGCGTCCGTCGATCGTCTGAGCGAACAGATCGAAACCGTACTCGATTTGTCGCAAGGCGAAGCCGGCACATTGCCGGTCGCGCGCGACGCGGTGCCGATGTTCGCCATGCTGACCGAGGTTGTTCAGGAACGCGCCGAACGGCTGAACCACGGCGAAATAGCGCTTGATCTGCGCGGCAGCGATGCGATCGGCACGGTAACCGGCGATGGGCGTCGGCTGCGCCGCGCATTCGGGCACTTGGTCGATAACGCGATTGCCGCTACTCCACCGGGAGGGCGGATCCTGGTTGAATGCTCACGTCGGCCCGATCGCAAGGTGCAAATCGTCGTGTCTGATAATGGTCACGGCATGGAACCCGCGCAACTGGCCCGCGCGCTGGAGGGGCTTACCACCTCTGCGGATGGGAACGGGATTGAGCGTCGCGGAGGGCTTGGTCTGCCCCTGGTGCGACAATTGATCGAGGCCCACGGTGGTACAGTGGAACTGGCATCCGAACCGGGCCATGGCACCAGCGCGGTGGTGGTGTTGTCGTGATCGCGATTGCATTGCCCGATCTTCGCGCGACCCGGGCACTGGGCGAACGGCTTGCTGCTGCTCTGATGCCCGGCGATGTCATTGCGCTTTATGGTGGGCTTGGTGCGGGCAAAACGACGCTTGCGCGGGCTATTCTCACCGCATTGGGCCATGTGGGCGAGGTGCCTTCGCCGACTTTCGCAATCATCGAAGTTTACGATCCCCCCATGGTCCGGCTGCGGGTGATCCATGCCGATTTCTATCGGTTGAACAGCCCTGCCGAAGCTGACGAGATCGGACTGGATGATTATCGGTTGGGTGCAGCGCTGATTGCCGAATGGCCTGACCACGCGGGTGGGTTCGGGCACGAGCCGGGTTGTCTGACGATCCGTATGGAAACGCTGGATAACGGACGGCGGGCCATTGTCGAGCCGGGTCGGCTTTGGCAAGAACGGTTGTCATGGACCTGACCATTCCCGAAGGCGCATCCGGCTTTTTGCAAAAGGCTGGCTGGGCTGATGCCACGATTGACCCTTTGCCGGGCGATGCCTCATTTCGCCGCTATTTTCGGGTGCGCAAGCCCGATGGCCGGCCCGCGATGCTGATGCACGCGCCACCACCGCGCGAAAATCCCGAACCGTTTTTGCGCGCGGCGCGCTGGCTCGATGCCAACGGGCTGCGTGCACCCTTGATTCATGCCGATCACGCTGACAGCGGTTTTGTCCTGCTCGAAGATTTTGGCGATGTGCGCGTCCGTGAATATGTCGAGGCCTGGCCGCAAGACGAAGTTGTGGTCTATCGCGCGGCAATCGACACGCTGATCCGGTTGCATCGCCTGCCGCCAGGGCCTTTCACGGATTATTCGCTGGCTGAATATTTGCGCGAAGTGCGGTTGTTCACCGAATGGTTCTGCCCGGCGCGCGGGCTTTACGTCGACGCGGCGGGTTGGACGGTGGCGTGGGAGGCGGCACTGTCGCCGCTGCTGTCGCGGCAGCGCCCCGGGGTGACCGTGCTGCGGGACTATCACGCTGAAAATATCATGCTGCTCGAAGGGCTCGAATCGCAAGGTCTGCTCGATTTTCAGGACGCCCTGGTCGGACATCCCGCCTATGATCTGGTGTCGTTGTTGCAGGATGCCCGGCGCGATGTTTCGCCCGATGTTGAGGCCGCGATGTTCGATCACTATTGCCGCGGTGCGGCTGCTGCAGCGGGTGGGGCATTCGATGCTGATACCTTTCTGGCCGACTATGCGCGGCTGGGGGCGCAGCGAAACGCCAAGATCGTGGGCATTTTCGTTCGGCTGTGGAAACGCGATGGCAAGCCGCGCTATCTTGCGATGATCCCCCGTGTATGGGCTTTGCTTGAACGCGACCTTGCGCATCCGGCACTGGCCCCCGTGGCCGCTTGGTTCGATGCCAACATCCCTGCTGAATTTCGCGATCCTGCCGGTGTGCAGGGCGGGCGGTTTGAGCCATGAGCGCTGCATTCCGCAATCAGCCGCTGCCCGGCGGCCCGTTGGTCAGCGATGTTGCGATGTTGTTGGCTGCGGGCATTGGCAAGCGTATGCGGCCGCTGACCGCGACCCGGCCCAAGCCACTGGTGCGCGTTGCGGGCAAGCCGCTGATCGATTACGGTCTCGACAAATTGGTAGAGGCGGGCGTGGCGCGCGCGGTCGTCAATGTCCATTATCTGCCCGATCAGCTCGTTGCGCATCTGGGTGGACGCACAGGTCCGCAGATTGCGATTTCCGATGAAACCGATGCACTGCTCGAAACCGGCGGGGCGCTGGTGCGGGCCGCGCCGCTGATTGCCGCAGACACGTTTTTCTGCATCAACACCGATGCAATCTGGCTCGACGGGCCGCGCAATGCTTTCGCCGCGCTGAGCGAGGCATGGGACGATGATCGGATGGATGCTCTGTTGCTGGTGGTCAGCCATGCGCAGGCGCACAATTATGCCGGAATGGGGGATTTTCATCTCGACCCGATGGGGCGAATTTCGCGCCGCAAGCCGAGGCGGGTGGCACCGTTCATTTACACCGGCATCCAGATCGTGTCGCAACGGTTGTTGCGCGACGCGCCTGACGGTGCGTTTTCGACCAGCGTCCTGTGGGACCGCGCGATTGCCGATGGTCGGCTGTTTGGCCTGTCGCATACCGGGCTGTGGTTCGAAGTTGGCAGCCCGCATATGATCGCCCCGACCGAAGCGGCGTTGACCGGCACCTGATCGATGGCAATCGGTCATCCGCAGATTTACGCGATTGCGGCGCACCGGGGCTTTGCCGATGCGCTGGTGGCCGGGCTGATCCCACGTTATCGTGAGGAAGATTTTGGTCTGGCGCGGCTGACCTTGCTGCTACCCAGCCAACGCGCGGTACGCACCGTGACCGAGGCCTTCGTGCGCGCCAGTGGTGGGGCCCTGATGCTGCCGCGCATGGTGGTGGCGGGTGATCTTGATCTCGATGAAACACTGGGCACGCTGTTCGATCCGCTGACCCAGCCTATTCTGCCAGCGGTTGACCCTACTGTACGTTTGCTCGTCCTGGCCCGTCTGCTTGGTGAAGAACTGGCCGCCCAACCCGGAACCAGTGTGCCCGGCCACGCTGCATTGGTACGGCTGGCTCGGGGCGTGGCCGAAACAATTGATCGATTGCTGATTGAGGACGTCACCCTCGACCAGTTGCTTGATCCCAAAGTCCTTGGTCTGGTTGGTGATCTTGCCGAACACTGGATTGCCAGTACCCACCTGTTTGCGCGGGTGCTGTTGCGCTGGCGGTCAGAGCTTGAAGCGCGCGGGGCGTGCGATGCTCCCGAACGGCGTAACCGGCTGTTGCAGGCTGTGGCTGACCATTGGCGCGCCATGCCGCCGGTGCATCCGGTCGTGGCTGCGGGGGTTACCTCGTCGGCACCAGCGGTGGCGCGGCTCTTGCGGGTGGTTTCACAATTGCCCGCCAGTGCGGTCGTATTGCCCGATCTTGATCTGGCGTTGGATGACGCGGTGTGGGATGCGCTCGGGCAGGCGGGCGCGCCCGATGCGGACGATGCGGTATTCGGGCGCGGCGATATCGTTGCGCATCCGCAGTACCATCTGAAACTGCTGCTCAATCGGATGAATATTGCGCGCAGCGAAGTCACGGCCTGGCACCGGGCCGGGCCAGCAGCGGCACCACCGGCGCGCAGCCGCGCCATTTCAAACTTGTTCCTGCCGCCTGTGGCCAGCACAGTCTGGGCTACGCTGCCTGCTGATCAGCGCAATCTGGCTGGCGTGCGGTTGATGGAAAGCGCGCATCCGGGCGAGGAGGCATTGGCTATTGCGGTGCTGGTGCGTCGCGCGCTTGAAATTCCCGAACGGCGCGTGGCGGTCATCACGCCTGATCGTGGATTGGCCGAACGCGTGATCGCCCATCTGCAACGCTGGAATATCGCTGCGGACGACAGCGCCGGCCGGCCGTTGCCGCAGACAGCAGCGGGCCGATTGTTGCTACTGCTCGCTGAAACCTGGGCCGAACGGGCCGCTCCCGTTTCGTTGATTGCGTTGCTGGGCCATCCGCTGGTGCGCGCGGGTGAGGGGCGACCCGCATGGCTTGATCGCGTGCGGCAACTCGATCTGGCTTTGCGCGGTCCCAGACCGGGGCCGGGCGTCATGGCTTTGCGCGATCGATTGGCCACGGTGCGCAGGCCCGACCCTGCCCTGATGGCGTGGTGGGACGATGTGGCGTTGATCCTTGCGCCTCTGCTCGACAATGATGCGCCGCGTGCTTTGAGTGATGCGTTGGCCGAGCTGGTTGCAGTGGCCGAAGCGCTGTGTGGCGAAGGATTGTGGGCCGAAGCCGATGGCCGCGCTCTGGCGCAATGTGTCGAAGACTGGAGCGCCGCGGCGGGTGATCCGGCTGTGGTCGCGGCTCAGATCGATCCTGCCGAAATCCCGGCACTGTTGCGCGACGCGTTCAATCAGGTGGCGGTGCGCCCGCCATATGGCGGACATTCGCGGCTGGCGATCTATGGTCTGCTCGAAGCGCGGATGAGCCGCGCCGATCTGGTGATTTGCGGTGGTCTGGTCGAAGGGACATGGCCCGCAGCACCGGCGTCAGATCCAGTCCTGGCCCCGGCGGTGTTGCGGGCGCTGGGCATACCAGGCGCCGATTTCCGTATAGGATTGTCGGCGCATGACTTTGCCGCAGCTCTGGGCGCACCCGAGGTGGTGCTGAGCCATGCCACACGCGATACCGGTGGTCCGACCGTGCCGTCGCGCTTTCTGCTGCGCATCCGTGCGATGCAGGGGGATCTGATCCAGTTGGAAACCGATGCGGTCGCGTGGGCTCGCGCGCTCGACCGCTCGGACAAAGTTGGTCCGGCGCCACAGCCCAAGCCCATGCCCAACGCAGAACAGCGACGGGTGGATATTGCCGCCACCGCGCTCGACCGGCTGCGCGGCGATCCTTATCAGTTTTATGCCAACGCGATCTTGCGGCTGGTCGCGCTCGATCCGCTCGATGCCGAGCCCAGCCCGGCGTGG
>CAIPWG010000636.1 GCA_903868655.1 uncultured Sphingomonadales bacterium | reverse complement strand
TTGCCAACGACTATGCATTGGCTGTCTGGGGCATGCGACCGGTCAGCGATCCTGCGGCTTTGCTCTCGCCGGAAATTCTGGCCGACGAATTCGACGCATGGGTTCAGAATTCCTATCTGCTGCGCCGCGCGTTCCGCGAAGTTGCGGTCATTTCGGGGCTGGTCGAACGCCAGCTGCCTGGTCAGCGCAAGACCGGTCGCCAAGTCACCTTTTCGACCGATCTGATTTACGATGTTCTGCGCAAGTATGAACCTGGTCACTTGCTGATAGAGGCCGCCTGGGCCGATGCCCGTGCGCGGCTGAGCGATCTGGGTCGCTTGGCCGATCTGCTCGATCGCGCGGCGGACGAACTCGTCCACATCGAACTCGACCGCGTCAGCCCTTTGGCAGTGCCCGTGCTGGTCATGATCGGACGCGAAAGCATGCCGCCGGGCACAGCCGACGAAGACTTGCTGGTCGAAGCAGAGAGCCTGGCCGCCACCGCAATGCGGCCCGATCTGCAAGCGTGATCGGCATAAAAAAGGGGGCAAGGTCTGCGCCTTGCCCCCTTTTTTCATTGCTCGATCCACCAGCCCTGCGCCCGAGCGCAAGGACCCGATCGACGAGGACTTACTGCGCCTTGCTGAACGCGGCGAAGTTCTCGTTGCCCACGAAACCGAACTTGGTCACTTTTGAATCGGTGATGATCTTGATGATCGAGTTCGCAACTTCGTAATTGGCATAAGCTTCAGGCTGGAACTGGAGTTCCGGCTCGATAGACATCGCCTTGGTCGCCTGCAACAGCGAAACAAGGTTGCCCTGGGTGATCGTCGTACCATTCCACAAGATGGTGTTGGTAGCCGTCAGAACCAGCTTGTTCTTGATCGGGTCGATATGCGGTTGGTTCGTCGGTGGCGTCGCCTGAGGCAGGTTGATGCTCACCGAGTGGGTGGCCACGGGAATGGTGATGATGAACATGATGAGCAAAACGAGCATGACGTCGATCAACGGCGTCGTGTTCATTTCCATCATCGGCGAGCCATCGTCCTTGCCGCCGCTCATTGCCATGGGTGGTACTCCTTGATCACGGGGATCACGTTGATCTCATCCGGTCACCGCCAAGCCGAAAGGGCTCAGGGGTTCGGATCGACCGGGGTAGAGATGAAGCCGACCTTGGGAAAACCCGCAGCCTGCACGTTGTAAATGGCGCCAGCAATGCACTTCCATGGAACATGGACGTCACCACGAATGTGCACCTCGGGAACCTTTTCAGGATCCATGTTGGCGGCACCGCCTTCGCGCTTCACGATTGCATCAAGACGCTCGTAAGCAGCCTTGTACAACTCGCTGTTGTCAACCGGCGTGGTGTTGTTGACATAGACGCGGCATTCACCGGTGGGGGATGATCCCTGGTAACCCGCTTGCTTGGGACTGCGCCCGGCGGCATCGGTCGAGACCACTGCGAGCTGCAGGTTTTCCACCTTATCCTGCGTCTCTTCAGACTTCAGGATTGGCACCTTGAGCTTTTCAACGGTCTGGATCGCCACCGGAACCGCAATGAGGAAGATGATCAGCAGCACGAGCATCACGTCCACGAGCGGCGTGGTGTTGATGTCCGACATCGGGCGTTCTTCTCCGCCGCCGCCTACAGACATTGCCATTGGTTAAATCCTATCCGAGTTGCCCCGCGTGGAACGTGTCCACGCGCGATTTCCGGACGGGGCCGACCCGATCGGGCCGGCCCCGGTGTTGTACTTACTTCTTGGCGGCAGGTGCCGGAGCAGCAGGCTTCGGAGCTGCTGCAACCGGAAGAGCCGGCTTGACCGCACCATGCGATGCGATGTTCGCCAGCACGTCAGTGCTGAAACCGGTCAACAGTTCAGCAATGCGCTTGTTGCGTGCCTGCAGGAAGTTGTAGGCGAGCACTGCGGGAACCGCGACGAGCAGACCCAGTGCGGTCATGATCAAAGCTTCACCCACCGGGCCTGCGACCTTGTCGATCGAAGCCGAGCCGGCCAGGCCGATGTTGATCAGCGCGCCGTAGATCCCGACCACGGTACCAAACAGGCCGATGAACGGTGCAGTCGCGCCAACGGTTGCGAGGAAAGGCAGGCCGCCTGCAAGCTTGGCGTTGATCGAATTTTCCGAACGGGCCAGCGAACCATGGAGCCAGTCGTGTGCTTCGGTCTGGTCGACCAGCTTGGTCGTCTGGTCTTCAGCCTGGATACCATCGTCGACAATCTGGCGCCATGCGCTGTTCTTTTCGAGCTTGGCAGCGCCTTCGCGCAGCGTTGCTGCACGCCAGAACGTTGCCACGCCGCTCTTGTACTGGGCAATGATCTTCGACTGCTCAGCATACTTGGTGAACAGAATGAAGAACGAGCCGAACGACATGATCGCCAAAATGGTGAAGGTCGTCAGCGGGATCCAGTTCGGCTTGCCGCCGGGGAACAGAACTTCGACCAAACCGAACTTGTTCTGCGGCGCTGCACTGGCCGCAGCTGCTGCGAGCGTCTGAATAAGCATTTAAGATCTTCCTCTCAAGAAATCGTAAGAAGGGCAAAAATCTGGGCAATACTTGGCTGGTCTGGCAGGACCAAAAGACTGTGCGATCAGGAAGTCGCGATCAATCCTTTGGAATCTGCCAGCGGACTGAACTGGGGTAGGAACCCGTAGTTGGGTTACCATCACCATCCGTGGCCGGGGTGAAGCGCGCGCGGCGCCGCATCAGGTCACAGGTTGTCTTGTCCAGTTCGGGGCTACCGCTGGGCTTGGTGATTTCGCAGTTCGTGACTTTCCCGTCCGTCCCAACGGTCAGACGGAAGCCGGTTACGCCTTCCTGACCGAGCTGGAGCGCACGTGTAGGATAGTCGTTATCCGAAGCCCATTCGCCCGGACGACCCTTGGGAGATGCCCCCTTCGGCGTGAAGCGCGGCGGCGGCGGACCCACCGGAGCAGGCACAGCAACGACTGGCGGCGGCGCCGGTGACGGCGGCGGCGGAGTCGACACTGCCTGGATCGGCGGCGGCGCAAAGTTCAATTGAATAGGTGGAGGCGGCGCCACAATCGGCGGAGGCGGAGGGGTATCCGTCTTCGGCGGTGGCGGCGGCGGTGGTGGCGGTGGCTTGTCCGGGTCAATCTTGACCGCGGTTGCCACCTCCTTGATCTTCTTGAAGGCCGAGTACGCGAGTCCGGAGATCAGCGCGTAGCCGACAACAACATGAAGAAGAGCAACGACGATGAGCGCGGTGATCTTGTTACCGCTCATCTGTTGGTCAGCGTAAGCCATTCAGCTTTTTAACTCCATGATCTTCCTCGTGACCACTGTCGCGAGGATCTCTCCCAACAACATAGATCAAGACGGAGCCTCGAGTGAGATCACCGTCCCACCCGTCTGGCCAATCCAGCGAATATTCCACCCTGCCGGCAAACCGGTCCACCGACATCGGACGCAAAAGGTCCGGCGGCGGCACTCGTCAGGCAATTGTTATAAGGCTTGCCCAATCGATGCCGATCCTTAACGCCGAAGGTTGGGGTGCGCAATTCCTTATATCGGTTCACACTTGATTCACGTTTGATTGCCTTCTTGATTGGCCCCACAGCAGCGTCGAAATACCTACCATGCAACCAGGATCAGCGATGCCAATGCCTGTTTATCACTCTGTGTTGAAGACCGCCGGCACCGCCGTTTTGAGCCTTGTTTTGTGCTCGTACAGCACCCCCGGCATGGCGCGTAATGCACAGAATTCCGTCGCTGAACGTGCCGTTGCCAACGCTCCTGCCGATCCCGCAGCGCCGATTTCAGGGACGCATGTTCTGGCAGGGCAAACGTATGCGGATCTCGTCGATCTGGTCCTGGCAAGCCCGGTCGTGGCACGCGCAACAATCCATCGCCAAAGCCGGCTGAAACCCGATGAATCACCCGGTCTGGTACCCGGTTTTGTCCGTCTTTATGTCGAAGCTGACACCAACGCCGCTTTGTTTGGGCCGGAATTGGGCGAATCGCTGCGGTTCCTCGCCGACGTCGCGCTCGATTCTTCGGGCAAAGTGCCCAAGCTGGTGCACAGCCAGGTCCTGCTGCTTGGCAATATTGTGCCGGGCAAGCCCGGAGAGCTCCGGTTGACCGCGGCCGACACGATGTTTGCGTGGAGCCCTGAACTGGAAAGCCGGTTGCGCGCCATATTGACCGAATTGATCAGCCCCGATGCGCCGCCACGCGTCACCGGGCTGCGCGAAGCACTGCATGTGCCCGGCAATCTGACGGGCGAAGGCGAAAGCCAAATCTTTTTCACCACCGACACCGGCAAGCCGGTGTCGATCTCGGTTGTCCGACGGCCGGGAGAACCGACCCGCTGGGGCGTGAGTTTTGCCGAGATTGTCGACGAGGCGGCTCAGCCCCCGCGACCCGAAACATTGGCCTGGTATCGCCTCGCCTGTTCCTTGCCCGGCTACGTGCCCGATCGCGCCGCGATTTCCGCTAGCCCGGCAGACAAGCAGATCGCCGCCGAAGACTACGCGCTGGTGCTGCACGAGCTTGGACCGTGTTTGCGAAATCGCCTGCTGCGATGAATGTGGCGTTGAAAAAC
>CAIPWG010000635.1 GCA_903868655.1 uncultured Sphingomonadales bacterium | reverse complement strand
TTCCTGAGTGGCGATGGTCCGGATATCGTGCGCGTCGGGATGGATCAGCGCTGGCATCAGGATTTGTATCACCGCTGGGTGCGGACCAGTTGGCCCCGATTTTTCCTCGGCTTCACCGCAGTATTCACCGGGCTCAATCTGGTGTTTGCTGCACTCTATGCACTCGATCCGGCGGGCTTGGTCCAGACCGGTGCGCATGAACGCGACAGCGTGTTGTTCCGCAGTTTCCTGTTCAGCGTCCACACTATCGCTACTGTCGGATACGGCAATATCTACCCGGATTCGACGTATGTGAACCTGATCGTGGTTTTGGAAATCGCTATCGGCATTCTTGTTTTTGCACTGACATCGGGGCTGGTTTTTGCGCGATTTTCCATTCCCCGTTCGCGGATCATGTTTTCCGATGTGGCGGTGATCCGGCAATTTGAAGGCTATCCCACCCTGATGTTTCGCGCAGCAAACAAGCGCAGCAATTTCATTGTCGAAGCCAGCGTGCGCGTATCCATCCTGCGATACCAGACAGTCGACGGCCGGATGATGCGGCGGTTTTTCGATCTGCCACTGATCCGTGCGAGCACGCCGGTGTTTGCACTAAGCTGGCAGGTCATGCATCGTATCGACGAAACCAGTCCGCTTTTTGGGGTGGATCAGTCCGCTTTCGCAGCTGCCGAAGACGAATTGGTGGTGTTGATGACGGGCATCGATTCCAGCGTGTCGCAGCCCGTGATCGCGCGGCATGGCTACGGGCCGACCCGGGTCTTGTGGGATCATGAATTTGTCGATGTGATGCGCCGTGACGAACAAGGCCGCCAATGGATCGATTATGGTCGATTTCATGAGGTCATGCCCTTTTGAGCTTTGCGCCCCCTGCAAGTTCACCTGTGCAGATGCATTTACCGTGTTAGGATGACGCGATTTTTCTAAGGACAACGACCATGCGCAACCGCCTGCCCCTGTCGACCATGTTCACTGCGATTGCGGTCGCAACCGTTTCCATCGCTCCGGCCGCCGTCAAGGCCGCTGATGCGCCCGAAATCGCCGCTGCGGTGGCGGATTCGCACCGCAGCGACGCCGAAAAGCACCGCGACCAGTATCGCCATCCCGTGCAGACGCTGGGTTTTTTCGGAGTTCAGGCCAACCAGACAGTGGTCGAATTCAATCCGTCAGGTGGGTGGTACACCGCGATCCTGGCACCGATGCTGGCAAGCAAGGGGCACTACATCGGTCTGGTATCGCATAACGAAAAAAGCGAGTCTTCGCTGGCAAAATTGATCGCAGCCGGTGGCGATCGCTATCGCGGCGCAACACCCGCCACGCTCGATGTTGCGACCGGGTCATCAAGCATGGCTGACGCTTCGGCCGACGTGGTGCTGACATTCCGCAATGTGCACAATCTGATCATGGCGGGCGACGCACCGGCGAACGGCGCATTCAAGGCGTTTTACAAAATGCTCAAGCCCGGTGGTGTGCTGGGTATCGTCGATCACCGGCTTCCCGAAACGATGGATGGCGCACTCGAAAAAAAGAGCGGGTATCTGAAGCGTTCAACCGTGATCCGCTTGGCCCAGGCCGCTGGCTTTCGTTTGGCTGGGGAAAGCGCGATCAATGCCAACCCGGCCGACACCCATGACTGGCCAGAAGGTGTCTGGACTTTGCCCCCATCGCTCGAACTCGGTGACAAAGACCGCGCCAAATACCTGGCCATCGGCGAAAGCGACCGTATGACGCTGAAGTTTGTAAAGCCGA
>CAIPWG010000634.1 GCA_903868655.1 uncultured Sphingomonadales bacterium | reverse complement strand
CGTACTTTCTTTCGTCAGTCGCTTGATCGCAGCATGCAACGGCTTGCGCGCACCACCGAACAGGTCGCCGTACTGTGTCTCGACCTTGACCGGTTCAAAGTGATCAACGACACTCTGGGCCATCCGGTTGGCGATGCGTTACTCAAACGCGTCGGTGAAATACTGATCGATCTGGCGCCTGATGGGCTGGTGGCACGGTTGGGCGGCGACGAGTTTGCGATCGTTTTGGCGCAAGGATTTGATCCGGATCGCCCGCGCGCACTCGCGCAAGCCATTGTTGATATACTCGCTCAGGCCATCGAAGTCGAAGGCCACATCATTCCCACCGGCGCCAGTCTTGGCATTGCGATCGGCCCAATGGACGGTACCGACGCCGGCCAATTGCTCAAAAATGCAGATCTCGCATTGTACCGGGCCAAAGATGATGGCCGCAAGAACTTCTGCTTTTTCGAACCCGCGCTCGACCAGGCCGCACGCGAACGCCGGCAGCTTGAACTCGATTTGCGCGAGGCGATCCGCACTGGGCAATTCCGGCTTAATTACCAACCGATCTATGATCTGAAGGCCGATCGCATCAATTGTTTTGAGGCGCTGTTGCGCTGGGAACATCCGATCCACGGCAATATTTCGCCGGTCAAATTCATCCCCGTTGCCGAAGAATGCGGCCTGATCACCGCAATTGGCGAATGGGTGATGCACGAGGCCTGTCGCGAAGCAATCGCCTGGCCCAGCCATGTGCGTGTTGCGGTGAATGTTTCAAGCTTGCAATTCCGCAATCCCGGGTTTGCGCCACTTATCCTGCAAGCCTTGACCCGTTCAGGCTTGTCCCCTTCCCGCCTCGAGATCGAAATCACTGAATCGGTGTTCCTCGATGGCGAAGTGGCAGTGACCGACATGCTGCACAGCCTGCGCACGCTGGGTATCCGTATCGCGCTCGACGATTTTGGCACCGGCTATTCGTCGCTCAGCTATTTGCGCAGTTTTCCGTTCGACAAGATCAAAATCGACAAGTCGTTTGTCGACAATGTCGTCAAAGATACCAGTTCTGCCGCCATTATCCGCGCGATCGTCGATCTGGCCAGCGCCTTGCACATGGAAACCACCGCCGAAGGCGTCGAATTCACCGAACAGCTCGACAGCTTGCGCGGTCAAGGTTGCGGCAGCATCCAAGGCTATTTGTTCAGCCACCCGATCGACGGCACCGCAGCGCTGAAACTCGTGCAAGCCGCGTCCATCATGGCCAGCGCAGCCTGACTTGCGCCCTGCAAAAGCTGCATTAGGGACAGCCGCATCTGCGTTGAAAATGAACGTGACCGCTGTCGTCCCACCTGTAAAAACCTGGTACGGCCCAGCTCACAGGGGGTTGGATGCGCGCCTATTATTCAGCAAACCGCGAGCGGTTTTATGCCGATACGCCGTCGCATATTCTGGGTGAATTGACCCGCAGGCACCATTTTGATGTCGAGGCCGGACAGAGGCAGGCGTGGCTCAAACAGATCGAGTTGTTGCGGACGGCGTTAACCGACCTCACCGGTTTTACTGTCTACTTTGAGTTTGCAATCCCGCGCATGGGCAAACGCGCCGATGCGGTCGTCATTATCGGCCATGCGATATTTGTGATTGAATTCAAGGAGGGCCAAGCCCGGTTCGAAGCCGCCGCAATCGAACAAGTCGAAGATTATGCGCTTGACCTTAAAAACTTCCACGAAGGCAGCCATGCCTTGTCGATCTATCCGATCCTGGTGCCGACAGAAGCCCGTGAATCGCATGATCTGCAGCTCGAATTGGCGTTTGACCAGGTTGCCAAGCCGTTCCTGCTATGTCCCCAAGACTTGGCTCCCGTCATGCATATGATTGTCGCAAACAAGAGGGCGCCCGGTTTCGATGTAGCAGCCTGGGAAGCCAGCGGCTATCGACCAACACCTACGATTATCCAAGCAGCAACAGCGCTTTATGCTCGGCACAATGTTGAAGATATAACGCGCCACGACGCCGGCGCGATCAATCTGACGCGCACTGAAGCGGCCGTGAACCAAGCCATCGACGCCAGTCGCAGCAGCGGTGGGAAGGCGATCTGTTTTATTACAGGCGTGCCCGGTGCTGGAAAGACCCTCGCCGGGCTGAATATCGCCACCCGACGAAGCGCAAGCGGAAAGGACGAGCACGCGACCTTCCTCTCGGGCAATGGTCCGCTGGTTGATGTCCTGCGCGAAGCGTTGGTTCGCGATCACCGCGCACGCAGTGGCGGGCAACGATCGACGGCCGAACGCCATGTGCGGGCCTTCATTCAGAACATTCATCATTTTCGCGACGAATACGTTCATTCCAGCAACGCACCTTCGGACCACGTTGTCATCTTCGACGAAGCGCAGCGCGCATGGAATCGCCGCAAGGCCGCGTCCTTCATGCGTCAAAAACGCGGCCTTGCAGATTTCGATTTGTCGGAACCGGAATTCCTTTTGAGCGTCATGGATCGACATGCGCGGTGGTGCACCATCATCTGCCTCGTCGGCGGAGGTCAAGAAATCAACGACGGTGAGGCTGGCCTCAGCGAATGGATGGCAGCCTTGCAAAGCCGTTTTCCGCATTGGCACGTTTACACCTCCGATCGCATTGATCACCCCGATTACGATCTCGATCAGGGCGCTCGAAGCTTTCTGAACGGGCCACGCGTCGTACTCAATCCAGACTTGCATTTGGGCGTCGCGATGCGTTCGTTTCGTGCCGAGACGCTATCGACCTTTATCTCCCATGTTGTCGATGGCGACGCCGAAGCCGCGCGCCAGGCATATGGTGGACTGGGCCACTATCCCATCGTGCTGACCCGCAATCTTGGTGTCGCGCGAGCGTGGCTGAAGAACAAGGCACGCGGTTCGGAACGGTATGGCCTGATCGCTTCATCAGGCGCTTCGCGGCTGAAAGCAGAGGGGTTGAACATCAAAGCCGCGATCGAACCGCCGAACTGGTTCCTGAACAGTCGTGATGATGTGCGGTCGTCGTTTTATCTGGAAGACGTCGCCAGCGAGTTTGATGTGCAAGGTCTGGAACTGGACTGGACGTGTGTCTGCTGGGATGCCGACATGCGCCATGATGGCGCAAGCTGGCAACCGCACAAGTTCAAGGGCACACGGTGGCAGTCGGTCAACGACCGGCTTCTGAGGCTCTATCTCAAGAACGCATATCGCGTGGTTCTGACCCGGGCGCGTCAGGGCATGGTTATCTTTGTGCCGCAAGGCGACGACAACGACCCAACGCGATCATCAGGTTTTTATAACGGAATTTTCGATTTCCTGCAGCGCTGCGGTCTGAAATCGCTCGACACTACAGATGGCTGAAAACCGGCATGCCCTGGCTGGTGCGCGCGGGACCGGGGCGTGGTGTGCCAATCCCCACGCCACCGCATCCTAACGTTTGATCTGGCCAGCCAGAAATTTCGCGATGCCGCGGCCATAAGGCGGACGCAGCGCTTTCAGCGGGCCAATGTCTTTGGCAATCTGGGTGAAGATCGCCTTTTTGTGGCTGAACTCGCGAAAGCCATCGATGCCGTGATAGCTGCCCATGCCTGCCGGACCGACACCGCCAAACGGCAGATCCTCTTGCGCTACGTGGAAGACAACATCGTTGACAGTCACACCCCCCGCGGTGGTCGAACCCAGCACCGTTTCACGTTCTGCGGCGTCGCTACCGAAGTAATAGAGGCCGAGCGGGCGATCATGCGCATTGACGTAGTCGATTGCCTCGCTGACCGAGCGGTAGGTCCTGACCGGAAGCACCGGTCCAAAAATTTCCTCCTGCATCACTTTCATATCGTCAGTGGGGTTGATGATCAGCGTGGGTGCAATCTTGCGATGCTCCTGCTGGCTCAAATCCTCGCCCTCCGGTTTCAGCTCGATCACTTGCGCGCCCTTGGCACGCGCATCATCGACATAACTGGTGATCCGGTCAAAATGCCGCTGGGCAACAATTGCGGTGTAATCCGGATTGTCCTTGATCGTTGGAAACATCTGCCGCACCGCGCCCTGTGCCCCGGCAATAAACCCATCGAGCGTTTCTTCCGGCGTCATGACATAGTCGGGCGCCAAACAGATCTGCCCGGCGTTCAGCGTTTTGCCATTCATGATACGCGCGGTCGCCGTCGCCATATCCGCAGACCGGCCAACAATGACCGGGCTTTTGCCGCCGAGTTCGAGCGTAAGCGGCACCAGATTTTCTGCAGCGGCGCGCATCACGTGGCGCGCGACATTGGTGGCGCCGGTAAAGATCATATGATCGAAAGCAAGACCTGCAAAGGCCTGCCCGATTTCGGGACCCCCGGTCACGACTGCAATTTCTTCCTCGGTAAACGCCTTCGCAAACATCTCGGCCATCAGGGCTGAGGTGAACGGCGTGTATTCCGACGGCTTGATCATCGCCCGGTTGCCCGCGGCCAGAATACCCGCCAGTGGCGCAAACGTAAGATTGACGGGAAAATTCCACGGGCTGATCACGCCGACCACGCCCTTGGGCTGAAAGCGCACTTCGGCGCGCGCACCAAACAACGCGAGTATGCGCGGCGATGTGCTGCGACGTTCGGGCTTGATCCATTTGGCAAGGTTGTCGCGCGCGTGCTTCAGCGGGCCAATCGAAGCCCCTATGTCGGTGAACGCGCTCGCTTCACGCGAACGCGAACCAAAATCGCTGTTGAGCGCGTCTTCGATCTGGCTGCGATAATCGACCAGCAGGCCGATACAGCGATCCAGCCGATCCTTGCGCACAGACAGATCTGGCGCGCCATCGCGCAGATGAGCCTGTTTTTGTCGATCGAGCAGCGCCTGCATGGTTGTGTCCGACGTGGTCATCGCAGTACCCTCTCTCGATTGCTGATAACGTCCCCTTGATATGGCTGGGCCATGCAGGGCTGTTTTTGCCGTTGCGAAGGTCCAGCATTTTGGGGCTTCGGTCAAGGCGTGCGAACGCGCCAGCCACCACCAACCGCGCGCGCCAGCGATACCGCCGCATTCAGGCGCAGAGTGCGGACCGCAATCGCGCGCCGTTGCTCAAACAGAGCAGTAGTTTGGGCTGTCACCACATCCAGATAATTGGAAACACCCTTTTCATACCGCAGTATCGACAGGTCAGCGGCCTGCTGTGCAAGCGCTGCTGCACGAATTTGCGCGGTATCCTCATCGCCAAAATGGTGCAGTGCGGCCAAACTGTCTTCCACGTCCTGAAACGCGGCCAAAGCCGTTACGCGATAATTGGCGCTGGCTTCTTCCCAGCGCGCGCGCGCCGCGCGCACTTGCGCGGTACGCCGCCCACCATCGAACAGGGTGAGCGCGAGCGTTGGCCCCAGAGCCCAAAATGCGTTGCCCGCAACCGCAAGCCCGGCCAAACTGGTGGCATTGGTACCACCAGCAGCAGCCAGATCAATCGTTGGAAAAAATGCTGCACGCGCGACACCGATCGCGCGATTGGCTGCAAACATCCGACGTTCAGCCGCTGCCACATCTGGCCGCTGCAGCAGCAAAGTCGATGGCAAACCAACTGGCACGACTGCAACATGCAGCGTGTCCTTGGCTGGTTCGAGCGCGAAAGCCGAAGCGGGCGTACCGATCAAACCGGCAATCGCATGTTCGAGCCGTGCACGTGCAGCATGAACATCGGCCAATTGAGCCTCGG
>CAIPWG010000633.1 GCA_903868655.1 uncultured Sphingomonadales bacterium | reverse complement strand
GAACTGCGAGAAATCGCGCCATTTGTGCTCCAGTTTGCTCAAGTCGTGTGGAAACGATTGCAAACCGTACGCAAAGCGGGCGCGCGGGTATTGTTTGAAGGCGCACAGGGCGTGCTGCTCGATGTCGATCACGGCACTTATCCGTTTGTCACTTCGTCGAACACGGTTTCGGGCACGGCATCGGCCGGATCAGGGCTTGGCCCGGCAGCAACCGGCTTTGTGTTGGGCATCGTGAAGGCCTACACCACCCGCGTCGGGTCTGGCCCGTTCCCGACCGAGCTCACCGATTCAATCGGCCAGAAACTGGGCGAGCGCGGGCACGAATTCGGTACTGTGACGGGGCGCAAGCGGCGCTGCGGTTGGTTTGATGCGGTGTTGGTGCGCCAATCCTGCGAGATTTCCGGCGTAACCGGCATCGCGCTTACCAAGCTCGATGTGCTCGACGGCTTTGAAAAAGTGCGTATCTGCACCGGTTATCGGCTGAACGGTAAAGTGCTCGATTATTTCCCCAGCCATGCTGGCGATCAGGCTGCGGTCGAACCAATCTACGAAGAGATGGATGGCTGGCACGGCACGACTGCGGGTGCCCGGTCATGGGCGGATCTGCCGGCGCAGGCGATTAAATATATTCAGCGTGTGCAGGAATTGATCGAAACGCCTGTGGCACTGGTTTCAACCTCGCCAGAGCGCGAGGATACCATTCTGGTGCGCGATCCGTTCCTCGACTAACCGAGGGCCAGCCGCGCTGCGGGTGGGGTTTGCGGCGCTTGCCGCACTGGTGTTGGCTGGCGAGGTGCGTGCCCAGCCAGCCTCACCAGAGGTTGACCGGGTGTTGATTGAAAAAGCGGCACGACGGCTGACTTTGTTGTCTGCCAGCGGCGTGATTATACGGGTCTATCGGAATATACAGCTCGGCTGGCAGCCGTTCGGGCCCAAGCATTTCGAAGGCGATGGCCGTACTCCCGAAGGCCATTATCGACTCGACCATGGCCTGGAAAACAGCGCATTTCATCTGTCGTTGCATGTGTCCTATCCCGCACCGGATGACATCGCCTTTGCACGATCGCAGGGTAAAAGCCCGGGCGGGGCCATTTTCATCCACGGCCAGCCCAATGGAATGACTGTGCGTCCGATGGGCGATTGGACCGCCGGCTGTATCGCGGTGACCAATGCCCAGATTGAGGAAATCTGGGCATTGGTAGGCGATGATACGCCCGTCGATCTGGTGCCTTGATCCAATTTCGAGGCATCCCCGGTTGATCTTATCCCGGTTTGTTCCAGTCTTGTTCGTCTTCGGGCTGAAAAGGATCTGATGGGACATGGCACAAGCGGCACAGCGTTTTGAATATGTCGGTGAGGGTCGCGGTGCCGGTTCGGGCCATGGTTCTGACAGTGGATCGGGTGGGGCAGGTCGGAGCGGTATCGCGGTTTCGATTTATGCCGACCGGGGCTACTTGCGTGCTGAAATGGCGGAGGACGCCGCCGCTGCGGGTTTGCGTGTGGCACAAACTACCGATTTGGCGCGCTTGCTCGAATCGGGCAGCGCGTCAGCCTTGCCGGATCTCGTCTTGGTTGATTGTCCGGTGATCGACGATGCGGAACTTGCCGCGCTGGCACGGCTGGATCAATGCGCCTCGCTCCAGGGATCGCAGCTGGTGATTTCCACATCTATGGGATCACTCGACGAAGTGTATGGCTGCCTCGATCATGCCGAAGCCCAGATTTTGGTTACACCCAGCCGGGCCGACCGGGTGATCGCCTTGGGGCGCGTGCTCTCGCGGACAGGCAACCGCGTGCGCGAACTCTCGGAAGAAGACCGGCTGAGCCTGTTACGGCTTACTGATCAAGTCAGTCAGATTGCGCAAAAGCTGGAACTGTTGTCCTCCGGCGCCGATGAGGACACGACTAGCGCGTTCCGGTTCGAAACGCACCCGGGGTATCGTGGCAAGGCTGATACGAAGCTTGATACACAATTTGATCGCAGCAGTGATCGGCTGATCCGGGCTGCGCGCCCACCACTGCCAGATCCGCGTTTGGTGCGTAAAATCATTCGCCAACGGCAATTGCGCGCGCGCTTTTTCGAGGGAGATCTGTTTGCAGATCCGGCGTGGGACATGTTGCTCGATCTCACCGCAGCGCGTGTCGAACATGTCCGCGTGTCGGTAACGTCATTATGCATTGCGTCGGGCGTGCCGCCAACGACAGCGTTGCGGTGGATCGGTCAAATGACCGATGTCGGCCTGTTGCAGCGGGTCGATGATGAAACCGACCGGCGACGCGCGTTTATTACACTAACTGACAAAGCTGCTGATGCGATGGCTCGCTATTTTGCGGAATCGGGCACCAGCGCCAGCAATCTGGTCTGACCTCATTCGGCAAGGCTGACCGAAGTATCGGCTGGCTGATAATCAAGCGGCTTGTCCCGGATCAGGGTGGTCAGATCATGCCAATCGTTTTGTGCGGCGCATGTGTCCAGGCTATGTTGCAAAGCGCGATATCGGAACAGAATCGTCGTGCCCAATTCACTTAATTGGGCACCGCCACTGGCCCGCCCAGGCACAGTTTCTACAACACGCCCTTGCCAGCAACGATTCATCACATCGACGAGTTGCCACGCACGCCGGTAGCTCATGCCCATGTTTCGGGCAGCGCCAGCAATCGATCCCGAGATTTTGATGTGATCAAGCAGTTCAGCCTTGCCCGGGCCAATTGCAATCGAGTCGCCGCACATCACTTGTAGCTTGAGTTTGATCGTTGGCATGACATTCGGCTCCGACCCAGGATTTGGTGCCCGGCAATCTTTGCCCTTCTGCCTGTCGCATTCAAGTCAGCAACGGCTGCTGCGATCCATAAGTTGACTATTCTGCGGCAATTGACGGCGCCTCTACCATCTGTTCTGCCAGGCGACGCCCGGATAGCCACGCACTTTCAATGCGGGGCCCGATCAACCAGTCACCACAGGCGCCGATCTGCATGCGCGCATTCCACAAGCAACCCAATCCTGTGCCTGCCGAAAGCGCATAACGCCAACGGTGGATCGACTGCGCAATGGGTTTCGGCACGGGTGCGCCGATTTCCTGCCCTAACGCTTCGAGCAATTGTGGCCCGATAACGTCTGCGTCTTGTTCCAGATGAGCAATTGACCAAGATGCAGAGGCCTGGACAACCCAACTTTCCGGGCCAGATCGGCCGGGCTTTGCGCTATTGCGCGATGCCCACGCGATCGGCCCACGGTCACGCACAATGCCTTCAACATGAGCCAGCGGTTCGTCGAACACAAACATCCCGGTCCAGCAGGGCTGAGACCGCGCAAACAAAGCTGCCGTAGCCAATTCAAAATCATGCAGAGTCAGGATCGGGGCAGTCTGTTCGGCGGGCAGCGCCAACACGACACCATCGTATAGCTGCTGATCATGCCCCTCGCAGATCAATCGCCACTGCCGCGCATGGCGGGTAACGCCTTTGACCAAAGCGGAAAACGCGACATCGTGGCCCTCGGCCAGGTCGCGAAGCACAGCATTCATGGTGGGTACACCGACGTAAGCATCGTCGCGAACGGCGGGCCAGCGCGCAACAATGCCAGCGTCTTCCCACAAGCGCACTTGTTCGACAAATTGCGGGTCGCGTGCCGTAAAATATTGGGCACCGAAATCGAGTACTGTCGGGCCAGCAGGCGTTTCTAGCCGGCGGCTTGACATGCGCCCACCCAGGCCACGACCCTTGTCAAAAAGGTGTACCTCTACGCCCGCGCGCAGCAAGGTTTCCGCACAAGATAAACCGGCCATTCCTGCGCCGACGATAGCTACTTTTTGCACGATGATCCGCCCCTATCCGCGTCCCATCAGCGAAAGCACTTCCTTGCGGCTGCTCGCATTGTCGAGAAAACACCCCAACATCCTGCTGGTAATCATACCCACGCCCGGGGTCAGCACCCCGCGTCCAGTCATGCATCCATGCTGGGCTTCGATCACCACGGCTACGCCATGGGGGTGAAGGTTGTCCCAGATGCATTGTGCGACTTCGCTCGTAAGCCGTTCCTGAATTTGCAGTCGGCGTGCGTAGCCTTGTAAAACGCGGGCGAGCTTCGAAATACCGACAACTCTGTTTCGCGGCAGATAGGCGATCGAAGCTGTGCCGGTTATTGGCGCCATGTGGTGTTCACAATGTGATTGGAAGGGAATGTCTTTGAGCAATACAACCTCATCGTAGCCGGCTACCTCGCTGAAAGTGCGACTTAG
>CAIPWG010000632.1 GCA_903868655.1 uncultured Sphingomonadales bacterium | reverse complement strand
GCCGTGCCTGTGCGTGAAATCCGATAGTCAGTCGATGCTCGTTTTCATGAACCATGGGCGGGCTGTTGAGCTTGAGGACCGCCCGATGGCCGTGCAGATCTGTCGCTGTGACCACCAGATCAATCGGGTGCCCGGGCGGCAAGAGGGGTTCATTGTCGCCGGTTTCGGCCATCGCGGTCAGGGCATCGGCCAGAAGGCGTGTGAAGCCGGGCCCGCTGAACGGCGGTTCGAACCAGCGGGCGCGGATCAGGCGCGACACTTTGCTGCGCACTTCGGCTTTTATGTCGGGGGCCAGCCCGGCGCTGTCGAGCCCCGTGCCCGGCATGCGCAGTGCCAGCCATACCATGGGCCAGGCCCAGATCTTGGCCAACCGTCCCCATGGACGCGCTTCGGGTGCGATCAGCACGTCGCTGTCCGCGGCTTCGAGCCACATCCGGGTCAGCGCATCGAGGCTTTGTCCGCTGATCAGCGCCTGCGCCAGAAAAACAGCGTTGATGCCGCCCGCGCTGGTGCCCGACAGGATGTCAGGCATGAAACGCAGTGCCAGACCTCGGGATTTGCCGATGCTGTCGAACACTTGGTAATAAATACCCGCGACGCCGTCGGGGCGTGGATCGCCGGCATGCCACGCGCGACTGGCACGGGTGGCATGCCAGATTTCCTTGGTCACGCCGTGCATCGTGACTGCCAGACTGATTCCGCCGTAACAGACCAGCGCGATGCGCAGTTCTTTTTCCCGCATGGCCCACTTCATCGCACCAAGCCAGGGTTTGCGCCAGAGCGCAACACTGGTCCTTGCGCCAAATTTGGCGTTTGTGGTTGAGCAAAAGGTGTAAACCTGTTCGACAAGGTCTGCGACGCTCCATAAAAAGCGCCACATTTCAGGGGGTATGCCTCGACCCTGTCGGTGCGCACCTGTCAAATTTACCGACGCTTTACGGTTATTGGGCTAGGGTAACTCGACTGCTACCAGAATCGCGTTCGTGGGGGATACGATCTGGGCGCAAGAGAGGCCATGGAAGGCATCTGTCCCGATGATCCGCTTGTTCAAACATTACATTCCGAACGCGGTCCTGTTGTTGGGGTTGTTTGATTTCGTGCTTTTGATCGCATCCGGCGAACTCGGCTGGTTGGTGCGCGCCTGGCAGTTGGGGATATCGATCGGTGACATTGGTTCGCGATGGACGCCATTGCTGATTTTCGCCGCGCTGGTGCAAACGGCAATGATCGCGGTGGGCGTCTACGGTTCGGACGCCTTGCGTTCGATGCGTTATGCCAGCGCCAGACTGATTGTTGCGATAAGCCTGGGTATTATCGCGCTATCTGTCGTCTACTTCATGTTGCCGGGGCACACGCTGTGGCGTTCGAACCTGTTTTATGCGATGTTTATCGCGATCGCAGCGTTGATATTTGTCAGGGCGTTACTGGGCGGGCTGCTCGGGACATCGGCCTTTCGCCGGCGCGTCCTGGTGCTGGGCGCGGGCGCGCGTGCGGATCGCTTGCGCAAGCTGGGTGATCGCCCCGAAGCCGGCTTTGTGATCGTCGGCTATATCGCGATGAACACCAAGCCTGCGGTGATCGAAGAAGCGATCCACCGCGATGCGATTGCCAATCTTACCCGCTATGTCGACAATCTTGGGGTGAGCGAGGTTGTGCTGGCGCTGGAGGAACGGCGCAACAGCCTGCCGCTCAAAGACCTGTTGCGGATCAAGACCACCGGGGTTCATGTCAACGAATTTTCGACCTTTCTTGAACGTGAAACAGGCCGGGTTGATCTCGATACGGTCAATCCCAGCTGGCTGATCTTTTCTGACGGGTTTTCGTCGGGCCAAATGATCGCAGGCGCAATCAAACGCCTGTTCGATGTCGTAGCCAGCCTGACATTGCTGGTCCTGACCGCACCGATGGTCGCGCTGTTTGCGGTTTTGGTAAAGCTCGACAGCAAAGGCCCGGCGTTTTACCGCCAGACCCGGGTCGGTCTTTACGGACAGCCGTTTTCGGTGCTGAAACTGCGTTCGATGCGCACCGATGCCGAAGTGGACGGCGCGCAATGGGCATCCAAGCAGGATCCGCGCGTGACCCGTATCGGGCGCATCATCCGCCAGCTTCGGATCGACGAATTGCCGCAGACCTGGACGGTGCTCAAAGGTCAGATGAGTTTTGTCGGCCCGCGCCCTGAACGGCCCGAATTTGTCGATGATCTTGAGCAAAAGCTCCCGTTCTATGCCGAACGGCACATGGTGAAGCCGGGAATTACCGGTTGGGCACAGATCAATTATCCTTACGGCGCATCCATTGAGGATTCACGTCACAAGCTTGAATACGATCTCTATTACGCCAAGAATTATACCCCGTTCCTCGACCTGCTGATTTTGCTGCAGACGCTTCGCGTTG
>CAIPWG010000631.1 GCA_903868655.1 uncultured Sphingomonadales bacterium | reverse complement strand
TGCAAGCATGCTGCTCGACCTGGCGCGCCGCCAATTGGGTGACAACCGGCTTCGGTCTTTCCGGTTTCGCGGGCTTTCACCCGCAATTGCCGGGGATCGTCTGCATCTGGCCCTGCGTCAGGATGCCGATGCATGGGTGCTTGGTGCCTTTGCCGACGATGGCCGCGCTGTAATGGATGCTTTCGCAACCACGGCCTGACAACCGTGATTCACGCTGCCGGGGTTATCTCTCCATCCTGCTGGCCAAGTTCCACGAACTGATCGCGCAGCCACGCCGCGGCTGGTCCCGGTGGACAATCCCGCCGCCAGATCGCGGACAAGCCATAACGACCTCCGGTGTGATCGGGCATGTGCAGCCGCACCAAGGCTCCGGTGGCCAGATCGTGTTCGACCATTGGCAAGGGCATGTTGCCCCAACCCACCCCTTCGCGCAGCAGCGCATGTTTGGCCGACAGATCGGCCAGTCGCCAGGTCTTGCGACTGATCACCGCAAAATCGCGGCCTTCGGTCAGGCGCGAGCGGTCTGACAGAACCAGTTGAATATGATCGCGCGCGGCACCGGGCGGGATGTCGACCAATTGACCCAAAGTGTGTTGGGGCGATGCCACGGGCACCATCAAAGTCGAACCCACTGCCACTGAGTCGATAACATCGACTTCGAGCGCCAGCGGACCCGATACACCGATGCTGGCAATGCCATCGCAAACCAGGCCGGTAATCGCGCCCAAGGCTTCGACATGCAACCGTAGCTGCACCGTCGGGAACGTCTCGGCAAAGCTGCGCAGCACTTGCCCCAGACGTTGCGCGGGCAGCATGACATCGACTGCCAGATCAACTTGCGCCTCCAGGCCTTCAAGCAAGCCTTTGACCCGCGCGCGCAGTCCATCGACCCCGGCAGCAATCATCCGGCATTCGCCCAGCAACGCGCGCCCCGCAACAGTCAATTGCGGTTTGCGGGTGCCTTCGCGTTCAAACAGCAGCAGCCCGAGCTGCGCCTCCAGATTGGCGATGCCGTAACTGATAACCGATACCGCGCGATTGAGCCGCCGCCCGGCCGCAGCAAAGCTGCCCGTATCGACAATCGCCAAAAATATCCGCAGCTGATCAAACGTCGGCGTACCCGGACTGTTCATGCGAGACCCTGCAACTGTTCAGGAAAATGAAACGTACCCACAGACAATATACCAGTATTGTCGTGGGTCAAACCGGCGCATGACAGCTGCACACCCTCCCTTGCAGAGAACCATGCCATGCCGTTTCGCCGCCAGCCCCAATCTTACGCGATGCCCGACCTGACCGCGGGCGAATGGCATGCGGTGCAGCGCGCCGTTCGCGCGGTGGAACATAGCGGTTGCGCCCGAGGCGAACAGCCAGGCCCATGGCACCGCAGTTTGGCACGGATCGGCCAATTGGTTCGCCCCCGCCGCGACGCCGGGGTTGCGCCTGAGCTGGAACCCTTGCGCGATTTCCTATGCACCAGCGCGCGGCATGGCCCCGGATTGGACGCGCTGGCTGAACGGCTGGAAAGTCAGGGTTATACCCCTGCGCAAATCGCAGCGCTGACATTTATCGCAGGCTGATGAGCGCCAGTGCGCTCCCGGTAAACGAAGCGTTTACCGAATCGCCGTAATGATCCCCCTGACGGCGCGCCGCCGAAAAACGCTGTCCGGCGCAGGCATTCAATGGGGTTGAACGTCATGTCTTATATGAACCCGGACAAGTTTTCCGGTGTCACACATCGGCATGAACGCAACGCACGCCTGTTGCGCGCCACTTTGCGCAAGGCCGATGGCACAATCGTGCCCGTTATGGTGCGCAACTTGTCCGAACGCGGATTGGGTCTTTGCTATCCGGCTGAACATGCCGGAACTCCTGAGAACCATGCCAGACACACCTGATCTGAATCCAAATGCAGTGAGCAAGTACGCGGTTGCGTCATCAGCAGACGCGGCTTAGAATAGCCGAAGTCGGCCCTATTTAAGGCAAATACGATGCCCACCGACAACGACCTAGAAAGTCGTGAAACAGCACGTTTTTGGCCCTTTTCTGAAGGATTC
>CAIPWG010000630.1 GCA_903868655.1 uncultured Sphingomonadales bacterium | reverse complement strand
TGATGGGCGTCGATCCGCGCCGCTTTGGCGACTATGCGGGTGAAGGCTATCTGATCGAAAAGAACGAGGAAGCCTATGCGAAGGTTTTCTCGATCCATTATCCCGACGAAGAACGTGAAGCGGGCCGCGCACTGCGTCGCACGCCTTGCTATGACCGGATGAAGGATCTCGGAGCGGTATTTGGCAGCGTGTTCGGCTGGGAACGTCCGAACTGGTTTGCGCCGAAGGGTTATGAACTGACCGACGCAGATCTTGATCGCGCCGACGTCATCCTCAACCACAATCACCCCGTTGTCGCGGACGAGGCGATCCGGGAAAAGTGGTCGTTCCGCCGGTCCAACTATTTCGATTTCGTCGGCGCTGAATGCCGCCACGTCAGCGAAAAGGTCGGTCTTCAGGACATGAGCGCCTTTGCCAAGTGCCTGATCTCGGGCCCTGGTGCCGAAGACTGGCTCAACGGCCTGCTTTCGAACATGGTGCCCAAGAAGGTCGGCAAGTTGTCGTTGTCGTATTTGTTGACCGATGACGGCGGCGTACGCGCCGAATTCACGGTCTATAAAAAAGGCCCGCAAAGCTACTATCTGGTGTCTGCGGGTGCTTTGGAACGCCATGATCAGGACTATCTGGTCAAGGCGCTGCCAACCGACGGCTCGGTACGGTTTGAACGGTTGACCACGGCCATGGGTGTGCTGGTGTTGGCCGGGCCGCGTGCACGCGACGTATTGGCCAAAGTCACCCGCGCCGATCTGTCGAATGCCGCGTTCCCGTGGCTGACCGGTCAGTCGATTTCGGTCGGTGCGGCCAAAGTCGATGCTTTGCGCGTCAATTTCATTGGCGAACTGGGTTGGGAAATCCACCACCCGATCGAGATGCAAAACTACATCTTTGACACGCTCATGGCGGCGGGTGCGGAGTTCGATATCAAGCCGTTCGGCATACGCGCGATGACCGCGATGGCTTTGGAAAAGAGCTACAAGTTGATCCCGCGCGAACTGTCGATTGAATATAACGCTCTGGAGAGTGGGCTTGATCGCTTCATCAGTCTGAAAAAGCCTGCGTTCAAGGGCCGCGAAGGCATTCTGGCGCGCAGGGAAGCCGGGCTGAAATGGCAGTTGGTTACGCTTGAAGTGTGCGATGTAACAGATGCCGACGCGCGGGGATCCGAGCCGATTTATCGTGACGGTGCCCTGGTCGGCCGTGCGACCTCGGGGGGGTATGGCGCACGCGTGGGCAAAAGCCTGGCTCTGGCGATGATCGCACCCGAACATGCAGTGGTTGGGACCGAGCTTGAAATCACCATCCTGGGGAATTCGCACAAGGCTGTGGTCATCCCGGATTCCCCCTTCGATCCTGAAAACAACGCCTTGCGGAGCTGATTGCCATGCAGCAGTTCGATACGATCGCCCAGTTGCTCGAACAGAACCGGCCTGGCTACACCCTGCCGCGCGACTTGTATGTCAGCGAGGAAGCCTATCGTTTCGACGTCGAGGTGATGCTCAAGTCGGTGTGGCTCTATGCCGGTACCGTGGCGCATGCCAAGAAACCGGGCGATTGGTTCATCTTCGAACTGGGCCACAATCAGGTTTTGATAGTGCGTGGGCGCGTGTCGACGTGCGCGAATATCTGTTTTGCGCGCTGGATATTGTGCTGCGCAGTGCGCCGATCGGTTATCTCAAATGGGATCATAACCGAGATCTGGTGCCCGCTGGGGGTGCTGCGCAAGTGCGCGGCACATATGACC
>CAIPWG010000629.1 GCA_903868655.1 uncultured Sphingomonadales bacterium | reverse complement strand
TTCCTGATCGAGATACTGGCGCACAACATCGCCCAGATCGCCCAGATCAACGACACATGCCTGCATGACTTGTGCGGCATCGCTGTCATCGATCAAGGCCAGCAGGAGGTGTTCGAGCGTGGCATATTCGTGGCTGCGCTCCGAAGCTTGGCGAGCGCGGCATGAAGCGTCTTTTCAAGGCTTTGGGCAAAACTGGGCATGGGCGCGCTCTTCTAGCAGGCAGGGGCGGTCGCATTGGGCCGGTTGCCGGGTGGAATCCCGCGAGGGGACAATTGCACAACATGGTTTAGGTCCCGGCGATTAACCAGTGATAAACTATGCTCTGCGCGATAGTGCAGGGTCGGGCCCTGGTTTCGGGTGGCGCCGACCGATATGAAGCTGCAGACGTGATCAACCAGCCTGCAATATGCGATATGGGAATGCCGCCCGAACTTGAAAAGGGCGGCGCCGATCATGATGCCGATGCGCCGGGTGGAGCAGGAACCGGTTTGCCGAACAGGGCATCGGCCGCGGCGCGATGCGCCTGAGCCCGGTCGCGGTGTGCGATGATCCGCGCAATCTCGGTTTCGAGAAGGGCGATACGCTGGCTCAATTCGTCGACTGACAGATGATCGAGCGATTCCCTGGCCAACTGGCTGGCCAAAGTATCCTTCGAGCGGGGGCGATCATCCTGATCCATCTTGGCCTACAATGTCGCGCCTTCGTTCTTGCTGTCAACAGGTCGTGTCGGTATCGCGGTACATAGGGTCTTGTCTTGGGGGGCAACATACACGTGGCATCACATCCGGTTTCCGGTTTCGGCGATCTGCCGGGCACGATGGTCGCCATCGGCATTGCCGCACCCGGCGGTCCGGAAGTGTTGCGCGCCAAACAGATTCCGGTGCCCGTACCGGGGCCGGGCCAGGTGCTGATCAAAGTGGCACATGCCGGGGTCAACCGGCCCGATGTGGTGCAGCGGCAGGGTTTTTATCCGGCGCCGCCAGGGGCATCGCCGATACCGGGTCTGGAAGTATCGGGGCATGTTGTCGCAAGCGGCGACGGCGTTGTTTCGCCATCGCCGGGGATGGCGGTCGCGGCACTCGTCAACGGCGGTGGCTATGCGCAATATTGTCTTGCGCAAGCCGATCATTGCCTGCCCGTGCCCGAAGGCCTGACTCTGGCCCAAGCCGCAGCAATGCCTGAAACGCTGTTTACCGTGTGGCACAACGTGTTTGAACGCGCCTATGCCCGCGATGGGGAAACCATCCTGATCCATGGCGGCACCAGTGGTATCGGCACGATGGCGATCGCACTGGCACGCGCGTTTGCGATTACCACGATCGTGACTTGCGGCAGCGCTGACAAATGCGCACGCGCAGTTGCGTTGGGCGCCGATCACGCGATTGATTACAAAGCCAATGATTTTGTGGCTGAAGTCGCCCGGATTACCGGCGGTCGCGGTGTCGAAATCGTGCTCGACATGGTGGCTGGCGATTATGTGGCGCGCAATCTGAAATGCCTGTGCGATGATGGCCGTCATGTCACTATCGCGGTGCAGGGCGGGATGCGCGCCGAACTCAATATGGCGGAGGTGATGATGCGGCGGCTGGTACTGACCGGATCGACCCTGCGCGCGCGCAGCAACGCGTTCAAGGCAGCGCTTGCGGGCGAAATCGCCGAACACGCCTGGCCGCTGGTGGGCGAAGGATTGCTGCGTCCGGTGATGGATGCCAGCTTTGCGCTGACCGACGCAGCGGCTGCCCATACGCGAATGGAATCGGGCCAACACGTGGGCAAGATCGTTCTGGATGTTTTGGGCTGAATTCTAAGCTTGCCGTTTGAGCGTTGCTGGCCTACACCGGCAGGGTCGAGGCCGTCCTGATTGGGCGGCCCTTATTGTTTTCGCGCTTTTTTTGCGCCTTTGTCCAAAGAGGTTCTCGTGAGCCAGCAGCCCACGTATCCGTTGATGCCACACGCTACCGCGTCATGGCTGGTCGACAACACCGCGCTGACATTCGAACAGATTGCGGAATTCTGTGGTTTGCACATTCTTGAAGTGCAGGCGATGGCCGATGACTTGGCAGGCGCCAAGTATACAGGCCGCGATCCGGTCCATTCGGGCGAATTGTCGCAGGCCGAAATCGAACGCGGCCAGGACAACTCCGAATACCGCCTGAAAATGCAGCGCGCACCGCTGGCGATCAGCCGGACGAAGGGCCCGCGTTACACGCCGGTGTCAAAGCGTCAGGACAAACCCGACGGCATCGCCTGGATATTGCGCCACCATCCGGAAATTTCGGACGCGCAAGTGGGCAAGCTGATCGGCACCACGCGCAATACCATTGCCGCGATCCGTGATCGCAGCCATTGGAACATTGGCAATATCAATCCCAAGGATCCGGTAACGCTGGGTTTGTGTTCGCAGCGCGAACTTGATGCTTTGGTTGCCAAAGTGGCAAAGAAGGCCGGCATCGAAGAAGATGATACCAGCGACAACCGCCTCGGTTCCGACCGCGACGCGCTGATCGAAGAGCTGCGTGCTGAGCGGCAGGCACACACCCGAATCGCCGCCGAAGCCGCGCAAGAGGCCGAAGCCGCCGCCTGGCTTGCTCAGCGCCGCGCCGAGGGCCGTTCGGACAGCTGAGCCTGAAGCCGCGAAACACACAAAAAGGGGGCGATCCGATATACGGATCGCCCCCTTTTTTGCGTCTTGCCCAGCCAGAAACGCGGCGTCTATGCGATCAGCGCAATGCCTGAGCTTACATCTCCATCGCGGCGTGCAAAGTGGCCTTCGACATTGGCACCCTGTTCGATTGTGAGCGCGTCATAGCGGATATCGCCGCGCACGGTGGCCGACCGCAGGATTACCACCTGCGCAGCAGCGACAGGACCTTCGACAATACCCGACAGGCGTACGGTTTGTGCGATGATCGAACCGCGGATTGTGCTCGTTTCGCCTTGTACCAGCGATTTGCACACGACATCGCCCTCGATCGTGCCGTCGATATGCAAATCAGCCTCGGCGTGGAGCGATCCGCGCAGCACCAGGTCGGCGCCCAGCACGGAAAAGCTGTCATCACTGCTGCGGCTAACCATGGTCGGGGACCTTTCCGGCGTTGGCGGGGTTTTTCGGGAAAACATGCGGTAACGGTGCCTCCAGAAACGGGCGCGGGTTGACCGGACGGTCGTTGACGCGAACTTCGAAATGCAGGTGCGGCCCGGTCGATCGCCCGGTGCTGCCAATCAGGCCGATCGGTGTCCCCGGTGTCACTTGCTGCCCCAAACGAGAGGTGATCCGCGACATATGCGCATAGCGGGTGACAAGGCCGTGACCGTGGCTGATTTCGACGCAATTGCCATAACCCTGGCGCTGCCCGGTAAAGCTTATGCTGCCCGCAGCCGCGGCGTAGATCGGCGCTCCTTTGGGTCCTTTGAAATCAAGGCCCGGGTGGAATGCGGCACCGCCTTCGATTGGATCGGTGCGCACGCCATAGCCCGACGAGATATATTGGAAATTGGCGGGCATCGTGTTGGGAATGTGCGCCAGGCCCGTGTTCATCGCGCCCATCTGGCCAAGGCTGGCCGCCAGACGCAGAAACCGAGGGTCGATGCCGGCACCCAGCCGGATTAGTGGGCCACCTTCGGCGCGTGCGTCATCGGCCACGACTGTGGCAGGATTCAGACCGACTCTGCGGATCGCGCCGCTGGCTGCATGAGTGCGATCATCAGCAAAGCGGGTCAGTCGTTCGGCAAAGGCAATCTGGCGAGCCTCGATCTGCGCCAACGGAACCGCCTTTGGCATGGCTTGCGATATCTTGCGCACGGTCTTGGCGGTTTCGCCCTTGCTGTCGCTAACCGTACCCTTGGGCAGGGTGTCGGGGATCGGGCCGATGACCCCCTGAACCGCCTTTTCCAGAAAATCCTGTCGCCGTTTCAAATCACCCGCCACGGCATCGAGATTGGCGCGATAGCGGGTCACGCGGGTTTCGGCGCTGGCCACCGCGGCTTCGCGATCGAGCAGCGATCGGGCATTCGATCCTGCGAACAGTTGACCGACCAGGGCCCAGCCAAGCACACCGACCCAAACCAGCACGGCACCGGCGACACCGGCGGCGACGCCAGCTTGCAAACGGGTTGAAATGCGCAGGAACCGGACATGGCCTTCACTGCGCATGAAAAATTCGCGCTGGGGGAACCAGCGTATCAAACGCGCCTCAACCCGGCGCATCACAGACGTTGCGCGTGCGCTCGCCCGACGCACAACGCTTTGTCGTTGCGCAGGCGCAGTGCCGCGCTTGATGACGTCATGACGGCTTGGCAAAAAACGACCTCTGGTTTGGTACGTCGGCAGCTTCGCTTGCGCCCCCGCGCATGCAACACCCACCCCACGCCGCGGCGCATAGGCGGACGGCAGAGTTGCGGCACTACCGTTTATCCGCGGAATCGATGGACCGTGCCTGACAAACGGCCAAAGGAACCAAAACGGTCCAAAATTGGAAATAATTTTTGCAGGCATCTCGCTGAACCTGGGTTCTGCCCTAGCGACTCGGATAGGCTTGCGCGTCGTCGGGGCTGACATTCCGGCGTTTCCGTGATAAGCGACCGCCATGGCAACGACCCTGACCCAGCGGCCCGGAGCGACATCCGAAAGCGTGACCGAGCTTGTGCAGCGATTGGCACGCGATGCTCGCGTGGCGCAGGCCGAGCTGGCTCGTTTGTTGCCATCCGACCGCAAGAATGCGCTGCTGAACGCGGCAGAGGCTTTGCGCAAGGCGGCACCTGCAGTGCTGGCGGCCAATGCGCGGGATACTGCTGCGGCGGAGGCTGCGGGCCTGTCGGGCGCTATGCTCGATCGCTTGCGGCTCAGCCCCGATCGGCTTGATGCGATTGCCGGTGCAATTGCCGATGTTGCGGTCCTGCCCGACCCGACCGGCGCCGTGATCGATCGGACCATGCGCCCCAACGGATTGTTGCTCGAACGCGTGCGCATTCCGATCGGGGTCATTGGCATCATTTATGAAAGCCGTCCCAATGTCACCGCTGATGCAGCGGCGCTGTGCGTGCGGGCAGGCAATGCCGTTGTGTTGCGCGGCGGCACCGAGGCGGTTCATTCGAACCGTGCTATTCATACCGCAATGGTCGAAGGACTGGTGGCTGGCGGTGTGCCGGCGGC
>CAIPWG010000628.1 GCA_903868655.1 uncultured Sphingomonadales bacterium | reverse complement strand
GAGCGCTTGCTGGCGCATTATTCCGAAAATCCGGAATTCATCCGCCCCGAAAGCCGCCGCAACGAGATCATGCGCTTTGTCGAGGGTGGCTTGCGCGATCTGTCGGTCTCGCGGACCAGTTTTGACTGGGGGATCAAAGTTCCGTCCAACGACGATACAGATAACGGGCATGTCATGTATGTCTGGGTCGATGCGTTGACCAATTACCTGACGGGGCTGGGGTGGCCCGACCAAACCGAGGAATTCAAACGGTTCTGGCCCGCTGAATTGCATCTGATCGGCAAGGACATCGTGCGGTTCCACACCGTATATTGGCCGGCATTCCTGATGAGCGCCGATCTGCCTTTGCCAAAATCGGTATTTGGCCACGGTTTCTTGCTCAATCGCGGGCAAAAGGAATCGAAATCACTGGGCAATGTGACCGACCCTCTCGAACTTGCAGCAAAGTTCGGCGTTGACCCGTTGCGGTATTTCTTGATGCGCGAAGTCGTGTTTGGCCAGGACGGATCCTATTCACCCGAGGCAATTGCCCTGCGTTGCAATGCCGAGTTGGCCAACAGCTATGGCAATCTGGTGCAGCGTACACTGTCGATGCTTTACAAGAATTGTGACGGCGAACTCACTCACTTCGCCAGCAGCGATGCCGACGATGCATTGTTGGCCTTGGTGGCGGAAGCAACCCGTACAGAATTGCCGCGTGAATTTGCTGCGCTGAATTTCTCGGCCGGGATTGAGGCGTGGATGCGCGGGGTGTTTGCCTGCAATGCCTATGTCGACGAACAGGCGCCTTGGGCCTTGCGTAAAACAGATCCGGATCGGATGCGCGCAGTGCTTTCCACACTGTTTATGGCTATCCGCGATTTGACGATCGCAATTTCATCGGTCGTACCAGCAACCTCCGCCAAAGTGCTGGATCAAATGGGCATTCCTGTAGATCAGCGGATGATCACCGATCTGGACCGCGCCGATTGGTATGTCGCCCGTGTAGCCACTGGCGAACGGCTTTCGGCGCCCGTAGCAGCGTTCCCACGCATCGAGATCGATGCTCAGGACGCTGCCGGCTGATGCTGATCGATTCACACTGTCACCTCAATTACAAGGGTCTGGCGGAGCTGCAGGGCGAAATCCTGCCGCGCGCGCGCGAACGAGGCGTGCGTGGTTTTCTCAATATCTCAACCCGTCAGAGCGAATGGGCGGCGGTCATCGCCACCGCGCATCGTGAGCCGGATGTGTGGGCAAGCGTCGGGATACATCCCCACGAGGCCGATGATCACGCTGACCTTGGCGCCGCAGTCCTGACAGAGGCCACGATCGACCCCCGTGTCATTGCGATCGGCGAAACCGGCCTGGATTATTATTACGATCATTCTGACCGGTCGGTTCAGCAGGCACTTTTCCGCACGCATATCGGTGTGGCGCGTGAAACCGGGTTGCCGCTGATCATCCATACCCGCGATGCCGAAGATGACACTTTGACCATCCTGACCGACGAAATGGGGAAGGGGGCGTTCCCGGCATTGATCCATTGCTTCACAGCCTCACCCGCATTTGGCCGTGCGGTGCTTGATCTGGGGCTCACGATTTCGCTTTCGGGCATCGTAACATTTAGAAGCGCCAAGGACTTGGCGGTATTTGCTGCGGAAATACCCGAGGATCGGCTGTTGGTGGAAACAGATGCTCCGTTCCTTGCGCCGGTGCCGCACCGCGGACAGACGTGTGAGCCCGCATTTGTGGCCGATACGCTCGATTGTGTGGCGAAACTGCGTCACGTTTCGAGTGAACACCTGGCCACGGTTACCGGAGCAAACTTTCGCGCGCTGTTTACAAAGGCTGCACTGTGAAATTGGTGATGCTCGGATCAGGCACGTCAACTGGCGTGCCACGGATCGGCAACGATTGGGGTGAATGCGATCCCGCAGAGCCACGCAATCGGCGGACCCGTGTCGCAATCGTTGTAGAAGGCGATGATGGCGCGCGTTTGCTGGTCGATACACCACCCGATTTGCGCACGCAGTTGCTGGCAACCGGAATTGGCCGGATCGATGCAGTGTTGTGGACGCATGACCATGCCGATCATACGCATGGCATCGATGACTTGCGCGCCCTGCGCATGGGGCGCGCGGCACCGCTGCCGGGCTATGGCTCTGATGAAACTGTCCGACGCCTACGCATGCGATTTGGCTATGTCTTTGCGGGCCAACATGGCTACCCCACTATCTGCAATATCGACAATCTTGATCGTGTGAGGATCATTTCAGGAATCGCGATCAGTCACTGCGAAATGCCTCATGGACCGGCAATGTCCACCGCCTATCGCTTTGACCAGGCGGGAAAATCCATTGGCTATGCGACGGACTTCAGCGAGATTACCGATGCGATGGTCGACCTTTTCTACAAGGTGGACATCCTGGTGGTAGACGCGCTGCGCCGCGATCCGCACCCAACGCATTCGCATTTGGCGATGGCGCTTGAATTGGCCGAGCGCGCACGTGCAGCTGGTGCGATCCTGACCCATCTCGACAAGTCAATGGATTATCACGCTTTATGCGAGGAATTGCCAGGCAATGTCGAGCCGGGTTATGACGGCTTGGAGCGTATCTTGTGAACGGGGTTCATGCATTTGGCATGCTGACTGCGGATAACTGGATCAATGTTGCTGCCATAGTGATGGCGTTGACACTGGTCATCGGCAATCTGGTCACACGCGGCGCGCGTATTCCGCGCCATGCATGGCCTGCTTTGATCTGGATGGCGCTCGTATGGGCTGGCATCATTGCCACGGCGGCCTTGGCGTTTCGTCATTTCCGGCCGGGAGGCTTTTGATTGCAGGCCTTATTGCCGCCGCCGGCACTTGCTCCATTTAACATAATCATTATTATCAATCTGACGCTTCAGCCTATAATATGCGGGACGAACCGATCTCGATTGGTGGTGATGCGCCCGCCTTCGCGCACACCCACGCCAACGCTCGTGCCGTCGACCATCCAGCTGCCGATAACCGGGTATTGTCCGGCAAATTCGGCTGT
>CAIPWG010000627.1 GCA_903868655.1 uncultured Sphingomonadales bacterium | reverse complement strand
GATCTGACCGGCTCGAACAACACCAAGGTCGATGCCACCCCGGCCATTTCGGCGGGCAATTTTGCCGGTCGTTATGTGCATTGGGGCATCCGTGAACATGCGATGGCGGCAGCCTGCAACGGCATGGCGCTGCATGGCGGGTTTATCGCTTCGGGCGCAACCTTCATGACCTTTACCGATTATGCCCGTCCGGCCATTCGCCTCTCGGCGCTGATGGGCGCGCATGTCATCCATGCCATGACGCATGATTCCATTGGTCTGGGCGAAGATGGCCCGACGCATCAGCCGATCGAACATCTGGCCTCGTTGCGCGCCATGCCCAATCTGCTGGTGTTCCGCCCGGCTGACCAGACCGAAACGCTGGAAGCGTGGGAATCGGCCTTGCGCCACAAGCATTCGCCCTCGATTTTGGCGTTGAGCCGCCAGAACCTGCCTCAGGTGCGCAAGAGCTATGTGGAAGAAAACCTTGTGTCCAAAGGCGCTTACGAGCTGTCGCCCGCCTCGGCCAAAGCCGCTGTGTCGATTTTCGCCACCGGCTCGGAAGTCTCGATTGCTCTGGCGGCGCAAAGCCAGTTAGAGGCCGCCGGTGTGGCCACCCGCGTCGTTTCGGTGCCTTGCATGGATCTGTTTGATCTGCAACCTGAGGCTTACCGCAAGCAGATTATCGGCAATGCGCCGGTTCGCGTCGGTGTTGAAGCCGCCGTTCGGCAGGGTTGGGACCAGATTATTGGTGAAAACGGCCTGTTCATTGGTATGAAGGGTTTTGGGGCCAGCGCCCCTGCCAAGGATTTGTTTAAACATTTCGGCATAACTGCCGAGGCGATTGTCGAGGCGGTGCAGAAGCGCCGCGCCGCATAAGGGTTTGTTCGTCAATTCACACAGATGGAGATGACTATGACTGTAAAGGTTGCCATTAACGGCTTCGGCCGCATCGGTCGCAATGTTTTGCGCGCGATTATCGAATCCGGCCGCAAGGACATTGAGGTGGTTGCGATCAACGACCTCGGCCCGGTCGAGACCAATGCCCACTTGCTGCGCTTTGACTCCGTGCATGGCCGTTTCCCCCACACGGTCATCGTGCATGGTGACACCATCGACGTGGGCTTTGGCCCGATCAAGGTGACGGCTGTCCGCGACCCGGCCCAGTTGCCGCATGCCGCTATGGGCGTTGATATTGCGCTCGAATGCACCGGCATTTTCACCGCCCGCGACAAGGCCGCCGCGCATCTGACCGCAGGCGCCAAGCGCGTGCTGGTTTCGGCTCCGGCTGACGGCGCTGACCTGACCGTGGTTTACGGCGTCAATGACAAACTCCTCACCAAGGACCATATCGTCGTCTCGAACGGCTCCTGCACCACCAATTGCCTTGCGCCGGTGGTCAAGGTTCTCAATGAGTTGGTGGGCATTGAACGCGGTTTCATGACCACGATCCACTCCTATACCGGCGACCAGCCGACCCTCGACACCATGCACAAGGATCTGTATCGCGGCCGCGCAGCAGCGCTGTCGATGATCCCGACCTCGACCGGCGCAGCCAAGGCCATCGGTCTGGTTCTGCCAGAACTCAAGGGCAAGCTCGACGGCGGCGCTATCCGCGTGCCGACGCCGAATGTCTCGGTGGTTGACCTGAAGTTCATCGCCAAGCGCGCCACCACGGTCAAGGAAATCAACGATGCCATCCGCGCTGCCGCCACGACCGGCCCGCTGAAGGGCATTCTGGGCTTCACCGATCATCACAATGTGTCGATCGACTTCAACCATGACCCGCATTCGTCGATCTTCCACATGGACCAGACCAAGGTCATGGAAGGCACGCTGTGCTCGATCCTGTCCTGGTATGACAATGAATGGGGCTTCTCGAACCGCATGGGCGATACTGCGGTGGCGATGGGCAAGCT
>CAIPWG010000626.1 GCA_903868655.1 uncultured Sphingomonadales bacterium | reverse complement strand
TGGCGGCGGTTGACTGTCGTCAGTGGCTATATGCTGGCAGAGCTGAAAAAACTCGATGGCGAACGCGATCCGCTCGAACGCGCGCGGCCTGATCTGTCGCGCGCCGATTTTGTCGAACACCAGATGGGCCTGTTGCAATCGGCGATCGACCGTGAACGTGATATGCGCCGGTTTTTGAAGGACCGTGTCGCGCAAATGCCCGATGCAGTGGTCGTGACCGATGCGGATGGCATGGTCGTTCTGGCCAACCACAGGGCCGAACGGCTGATGCACGATTTGACCGGCGCGCAGCGCTTTGATCGGGTTGATACGTTGCTGGCCGAATTGCGGCCCTTGACCGGAATGGGTGCGCTGCCGTTGCCCAAGACATGGCCAGAAGCCCCGTTTCCCTGCGGGTTTCAAGTTGATGTCGCGGATGGACGAACTTTCGATGTCCAGTTCGAGCCGCAATATTCAGAAGACGGCGCACCTCTCGGCATGGTGATCCGCCTGGTCGACATGACGATGGCGACCCGCCTGCAACGTCAACGCGAAGATGTGCTGCAACTCCTCAGCCATGATTTGCGCGCCCCTTCGGCCTCGATCATGGCGCTGATTGACAGCGCAACCAAAGACGGTGGGGTTGCCACGGCATTGCCCAAATTGCGCGCCCATGCCGAACGCACCTTGGCGATTGCGGATGATTTTGTGCATCTGGCGCGTGCCGAATTGAAAGCAGCGGATATGCGCCCGGTCGACCTGGTCGAAATCGCGCATGTCGCGGCAGACAGTCTGTGGCCCCGCGCCTCCGAAAAGCAGGTAGCGATCGAGCTGGCTATCGAACCCGAAGACGTGTGGGTCAGCGGCGAAGAGGCCATGCTGGTGCGTCTGGTTGTCAACTTGCTGGACAACGCAGTCAAATTTTCAAGCGCTGGTCAAAAAGTTCAATTGTCAGTCACCACAAGCGCGGGGCTGGTGCAGTGCATTGTGGCGGATAACGGGCCGGGCATCGCATCCGATCAGTTGGACGCAATTTTTGAAAAGTTCACCAGCGCGCCAGCGGGTCCGTTCCGCAATCTGGGGGGAACCGGTCTGGGCCTGGCATTTGTGCACACGGTGGCCACGCGGCACCGCGGCCGCATCGTCTGCGACAGCGTGGTGGGCGAGGGCACGCGTTTCACGCTTGAAATGCCGGTACTGCCCGTCGCGGATCAGCCAGTCGAGGTTTGATCGGCGCGCGCAAATTGGCACAGGGCCTGTGCCATTTCCGGCTGGCCTGATGTCTTGGCAGGAGGCTTGCGCTGGATCAGACTTGCGCGAAACAGATCATGCCCATCAGCCATATCGGTGATTATCACGGTTAGAGCGTCGCGATCTTCTGCGCGTCTCGACAAGCTTCCGGTGGTCAAGGTTGGTTGGGGCTCGGCGTGATTGGCCCCGGTAACGCCAACCCCTGCCGGCGCCTGCGCAAACGCAATTTCAACCAGCAAGCGAGGTTTGGCGCCCGGTTTCAAGCCTGCTTCATTCAAGCACCGTTGGACGTCGGCGACCAACGCGGCATCAACCGCCGATGACACCGGCGACAGGGCATAAGTCCCAGAAACCGAGCCGGGAATGGTGCCCCACCGCGTCAATTGACGCGACGGTGCAGCAGCGCATCCGGTCAGCGCGGCCAGCATGGTCAATCCAAGGCAGCCGTGCCACGGCGATTGCGCCAAACGATCCCGAAATCTGGACATCTGTGGCCCTCCCTCGGGGGCGCTGATGCCCCGATTTGCGCCAGCTTGCAATCGTTAGCGGCGGTCTGGCCGACATGGCGTTGCCGCTTGGCCCATGAAAACACTTTTCATGTCACATTCTGACGCCTACACGCCGTGGCACCCCGGGGGGCCGCTGTTGCGCGGCTGAGAGGTGGTCAGCAGACCACGACCCGCTGAACCTGATCCGGTTTACACCGGCGTAGGGAGGGCCGGCGGCTGGTCCGTTGTCCCTCCAGTGGAGTGGACACAGAACAATGGCTGTTTTTTTCCGTAGATCGATCGCGCTTCCTGCCTTGCTGCTGGCTCCTGTGGCCCATGCGGCGTCCATCGACGCCCCTGCTGCTGCCATTCTGGTGACCGGCCACCCCGATCCTGAAGGCCTGTTGCCCGATCAGACGGTGCCGCAATCGGTCAGCGCGATCGCGACCGATTTCATTGTCAAGCAGGCGCCCACGCTCAACGCATTCCAATTGGTCAATCTGTTGCCCGGCGCAAACGTATCGTCCAGCGACCCTTACGGCTTGTCGGTCAGTTCCAGCCTGACCTTGCGTGGCCTGGGGCAGGACGAGATCGGCGTGCTGATGGAGGGCGCGCCGCAAAACGATATCGGCTACTACTATGCCTATCCTTCACAATTCGCCGATGCCGAAAATGTGCGGCAGATTACGCTCGCACAAGGCGTGGCGAATATCGCTGCCCCCCTGGTAGGGACGGCAGGCGGGCTGCTCTCTTTGTCTCTGGACGACCCCAAGCCGCGACCCGGTGGATTGGTCGATCTGTCGCTTGGGTCCTATAAAGAGGCACGCGCCTTTGTCCGGTTTGATACCGGCACGCTGGGTAATACCGGGCTGAAGGCGTTCGTGTCCTATTCCTTCAACCGTGCCAACAATTGGCGTGGCGCGGGTTTTGACACCCGCCAGCATATCGATGCCAAACTGCTCAACGAATGGGGCGATGGCAACCGTGCCAGCCTTTCGTTGTCTTTCAACGATGCAAGCACGTCTACGTATCCGGGCCCCACACTGGCGGATTAGCAGGCACAGGGACGCGGCTTCAATTTTGATGCGGCCTATAACGACGGCGATACCAACTATTGGCGGCTGTACCGCAGCCCGTTCCGCAATGCGTATCTTTCGGCGCCGGTTCACCTGAAGCTGGGTGAGGACGTGGCGCTTGATAGCACCACGTATGTCCAACTCGGCTATGGCAATTCACCTTATGGCACGCAGTTGTCGACAACCGGCAATGCCCTGGGCACGACGCTGCTGAACCAGCCTATCACGCTGCCCGGTGCCATCGACGGCGTGGCAACAGTGCTGGGCAATTACACCGGTCAGCAGTTTCGGGCGGGCGATGTAGCCCGATTGACGGTGCAGGCCGGTGCGCAGCAGATCACTGCCGGGCTGTGGCTTGATTATGGTACCGATCACGTCATCCAGTCTTATACCTCGCTCGGTGCTGACGGCGTTCCGGTCGACCCGTGGGGCTATCAAAGCCATGCGATCACCACCGCCGATGGCCGGTTGCTGGCTTACGAAAACGAGCGCACGATCACGGTGACCAAAGGCTTTTTTGTGGCTGACACGATCACCGTCACGCCACGCCTGACCCTCGATCTGGGGTTCAAAGGCGTCGATGTCCTGCACAACGGTATGAATTATCTGCCTGGACCACAGACCAGCGTCCATTTTGACAGCTTTGCCGCGCTGCCGCGCGCAGCGCTGCATTTCAAGGTGGATGACCAGCAACAATTGTTCGCCAATATCGCGACCAATTTCAGGGCTCCAGATGAATATACCTTGTACAATACCTATTACGATGGCGCTCTGGCCGGGGTGGGCACAACCGCACTGAAGAACGAATACTCGATCTCGGAAGAACTGGGTTATCGCTATATCGGCAGGGGCCTGTCTGCGTCGGTCACTGCATTTCATTATCATTTCAGCAATCGCCAACTTGCCACGGTAATCAGCGCCGATGGTGCCTTGGTCAATTCAACGATCAATGCCGGAAGCCAGACTTCGTATGGGGTGGATGGAGAACTCGATTACCGCCCTGCCAAGGGCGTGAGCGTGTATGTCTCGGGCGAATACCTGCACACGCGGCTGGACAACGATGTGCCGGTGAACGGGGATTTTCTGCCAACGACGGGCAAACGCGCGGTATCGAGCCCGAGCATTCAATTCGGACTTGGCACGACTTATGATGATGGCCGCCTGTTTGGCAGCGCCGCGCTCAAATATGTCGGCTGGCAATATGCGACGTTCATGAACGACGAAAGCATTGCCGGCTATGCCACGATCGATCTGGCGATTGGTGTGCATTTGGCTGGATTGATCGATGCGCGCCGCACCGATGTTCGGCTGAATGTGATCAATGCAACCAACCCGCATGTCCTGTCCGGCGTGCAGGCAATCAGCCCCAACGCGCAAGACATCACTGGCCGCAACGGCACGTTGATCTCTGGAAGCGCGCCAAGTTATTTGATCGGCAGTGGGCGCGCCTTTGTGGTGACAATGGCGCGCGCGTTTTGATCATGGGGGACACCGATCAGGCGCATCAGGTGCACGGGATGGGACTGGCGCTGGAAGCGCCGGTCTGGCCCGCGATTACAATCGCTGAAGCCTCGGCGGTCCTGTCGCGGTTTCCCGAGGCCGGTGCCCTGTCGGGTCTCGATTGGCATTCGCCCCGCCCATTTTCGGCGGCGACACTGCTGCGCACCGACAAGGGCGCATTGTTTCTCAAGCGCCACCACCAACGAGTGCGCACGGCGCGAATGCTGGCTGAAGAGCATCGCTTCATGGCGCATGTGCGTTCGCGAGGGGTCATCGTGCCCGGTCTGGTGCAGAGCGATACGGGCGCGACCGCGATCGGTCACGGCGAATGGTCCTATGAACTTTATCGCACGGTGCCAGGGGAGGATCTCTATCGCGATCGGCAATCGTGGACGCCGTTTTTGACCCAGGATCATGCCCACGCAGCGGGTGTGGCGCTTGGCCGTTTGCATCAGGCTGCACAGGGCTTTGCCGATGCCGCGCGCGGATCGCATCCGCTGGTGGCCAGTTTCACGATTGTGCCAGCGTCCGATCCGATGTCGGCGGCAGAGGCCTATATTGCAGCACGCCCGGCTCTGGCGGCGTTTTTGGCGCGCAAGCCGTGGCAGCAGGGCCTCGCGCAACTGTTCGCCGCACTGGCCGACGGGTTGTCCGGGCGTCTGACGCTTGCCGCGCCGCTGTGGACTCACAACGACTGGCACCCGTCTAATTTGCTGTGGTCGGCTGATAGTACGGTTGGTGCGGTGTTCGATTTCGGATTGGCGACCCAGACTTGCGCGCTGCACGACCTGGCTACCGCGATCGAGCGTACCGCGATCGGCTGGCTGGGATTGCCCAACGCCCCCACCGATGTCGCCGGTGCGCAAGCCTTGCTGGCAGGATACCGCAGTCTTGCGCCCTTGACGGATAGTGATCTCGCGACAGTCGTAAAGGTGTTGCCGCTGGTGCATCTCGAATTTGCGCTATCCGAAGTTGATTATTTCGCGGGTGTGCTGGACGACGCGGCGCAAGCGGAACGGGCATGGCACGATTACGCACTTGGCCATGCGGAATGGTTCCTTTCGCGCCCGGGACAGGACTTTCTGGCTCACTTGCAGGCAGGAGCATTGGCCTGATGTCGCTTCTGGAAATGATCGCGGTCGCGGTCAGTTTTTTGGGTATCTGGCTGACGGCGAAGCGTGTGATGCTGTGCTGGCCGGTAAACCTTGTGGCCTGTGCGCTGTATTTCAAACTGTTCCTCGATGTGCGGCTTTATGCCGACATGGCGCTGCAGGCGGTGTTCGGCCTCGCGGTTGTTTATGGCTGGATCGTCTGGGCGCGGGGCAAGGCGGCGATGGGGCGCATCGCGATTGCGCCACTGGCACCGATGCAGGCGGGGGCGGGCCTGGTCGCTGGCGCGTCTGGTGCACTGATCATCGGCTGGTATACCAGCCATTATACAAACGCCGCGCTGCCTTGGCTGGATGCCGCGCTGAGCAGTTACAGCCTGGTCGCCCAATTCTGGACCGCACGCCGTCACGCCGCCAGCTGGCTGGCGTGGATCGCGCTTGATACGGTCTATGTCGGGATGTTCGTGTTCAAAGGGCTATGGCTGACGGCCGGATTGTATGCGGCGATGGTTGGGCTGGCTGTGGTCGGATACCGGCGTTGGCATGAAAGCGCGCGCGGCGGCGCGTCTTGGCTAAGTACCTGAAGCGCGGTCGATCATGTCCATGAAATTGCGCGCAGCGTCGCGGTCAGCGGCATCCTTGAACGCCACGTCCAGATCTGGCGCCGCGCCCAACATATAGAGGATCGACCACATCGCGAACCGGCGTGGCTTGTCGGTTTCCAGCCCGAATTCGACATGCATATGCTCGATGCCCCCGGCGAGTGCGGCAGGCGTCAGGGTATCGAGATCGTCGGTCCCGAAATAGCGGCGGAGCTGGTCGTTGAAATCCATGCGGACCAGTCTATCCCGTCAAGCAGCGGGCAGGTCAATGCATGCCGACCACGGCGCGGGTGTGGTGCGCAATCATCGCCTCTTCGTCGGTTGCAATCACGCGCACGTCGATCCGGCTTCGCGAGGCGGCGATGCACGATGCGCCTGCGACATTGGCATTGTCATCGATCCGCAAGCCGAGCCAGCGCAGCCGCGCGCATATTTTGGCGCGGATCACTGCGCTGCGTTCGCCAATACCGGCCGTAAATACCAAGCCGTCGATCCCGCCCAGCGCGCTGATCATACCGGACACTTCGACCGCGATGCGATACGTAAACTGGTCGATCGCAGCAACGGCGCGGATCGTCGCTGGAGAGAAGCACGCGCATATCGGCGCTGATCCCCGATACGCCGAGCAGGCCTGAATGATGGTAGAGCAAGTCTTCGATCTCGCCCATGCTGCGCCCTTGCCGCATCAGGAACAGGATGACGCCCGGGTCGATGCTGCCGCAGCGGGTGCCCATCATGAGCCCGTCGAGCGTGCTGAACCCCATGGTGGTCGCCTGGCTGGTGCCGCCGCGCATGGCGCAAAGGCTGGCGCCTGCACCAAGGTGTGCGATCACCACCCGGCCGCGCGCGAGCACGGGCGCTTCGATCGTCAGCCGCGTGGCAATGAATTCATAGGAAAGCCCGTGAAACCCATAACGGCGCACCCCCAGGTCGCGGATCGCTTGCGACACCGGCACCGTCTGGGCGACCGCAGGCATCGCATGATGGAACGCGGTGTCAAAACATGCCACTTGCGGCAGATTTGGTCGTGCAAGGGCCAGCGCGCGCACCGGTGCAAGACAATGTGGCATATGGAGCGGATCAAGCGGTGTGAGTGCGTCGAGCGCTGATACCAGGTCGCCGTTGATCCGGGTGGGCGCAACATGGTCCATGCCGCCATGAACGATGCGGTGCCCGGCGCATGCGATCCGATCCCCACCGCCGTGCACATCGAGATAGGCAAGCAAGTCGCGCAGTATCGTGGCAAAGTCGGCAGCACCGTTGGGCCAGTGCTGATCGGGCAGCGCAGCGCCGGCCGCGTTAACCGCCCGCAAGCAGGGCTTGGTATCGATATTTTCGATTTCACCGCGCAACAGAGGCGCAAAATCAATGTCAAAAAGAGCGAATTTCAGGCTCGACGACCCGGCGTTCAACGCAAGGGTTGATCCCCCGAGTGTCACTGGCCTTGGGTGAGGCGTTCAGCGTTCACCACGTTCCACCGCGCAATCGCCGGGATGTGGGGGTGCCCCGGCCGGGCCCCCAGTACGCTCAGCGATGCCGGATCGAGCGATAGATGTTCACCCTGGCTACCCGCCAGCCCGATCCAGCGCGCGGCAAGCACACAGCCGAACTGGGCATGGCTGAACAGGGCAATCGGCCCGGCCATGCCGCGCAACTGCATGATTACGTGATCGGCGCGCGCAACCACTTGCGCTACGCTTTCGCCACCCGGGCTGCCATCGCGGAACACATTCCATTGCGGATCGAGCGCCCGCACCTGGGCGGTGTTCAGGCTTTCGTATTGCCCATAATCCCATTCGCACAAATCGGGATCGGTGACCGCCAACCGCCCTTCGGCGGCCAGCACACAGGTCCGCCGAGCGCGCTGAAGCGGGCTGGTGAACACGTGCGAAAACCGGAACGGCAGTAACAGCGCGGCCATCTTGCGGGCCATGTCTTCACCGTGAGGGGTCAGGGGAATGTCGCTTCGCCCGGTATGCTGGCCCGACAGTGACCAGGCCGTTTCACCATGGCGGATCAGTACGACGGTGGGCAATGCAGGGGCCGGGGGTGTGGCCATCATGCAGCCTCCATCCACGCCCAGTCGCGGATTTCGGGCAGGTCCTTGCCATGCCGGGTGATATATTGGCTGTGCGCGGCCAGACTGTTGTGCATGTGCTGCGCCAGCCAAGCACCACGGCTGCCGGTTGCGGGCAGATGTCGCAAGGCATCGAGCACGAGGTGAAACCGATCCAGTCCGTTCTGCACGCGTATATCGAACGGAGTGGTGATCGTGCCTTCTTCGCCATAGCCGTGGACCGACAGCGCGCGGTTGGTGCGCCTGTGGGTCAGCCGCTGAACCAGGCCGGGATAGCCGTGGAACGCAAAGATGATCGGCTGCGCGCGCGTAAAAAGCTGATCGTACGCGCCATCGTCCAGGCCGTGCGGGTGGTCCTCTGGCGAGGCGAGCCGGGTCAGATCGACCACATTGATGACGCGCACCCGCACCTCTGGCAGATGCCTGCGCAAGATCATCGTTGCCGCCAGCACTTCGAGCGTGGGCGTATCGCCGCAGCAGGCAAGCACCAGATCGGGCTCGGTTCCGGCGGCGTCTTCGGCCCGGCAATCGCTGCTGGCCCATGTCCAGATGCCGATGCCCTGAGCGCAATGGGCGATCGCGGCGTCGATCGAAAGCCATTGCGGCATCGCGTGTTTGCTAGCGATTACGACGTTGATCTTGTGCCGGCTGCGCAGGCAATGGTCCATCACCGCGAGCAGGCAATTGGCATCGGGTGGCAGGAAATTACGCACGATTTCGGGCTTTTTGGTCAGGATATGATCGAGAAAGCCGGGGTCCTGATGGGTGTAACCGTTGTGATCCTGTTGCCATACATGCGAAGACAACAGCAAGTTGAGTGAGGCAATCGGTACACGCCACGGCAGTTGCGCAGTGACTTTCAGCCATTTTGCGTGCTGGCTGGCCATCGAATCGATAATCCGCACAAACGCTTCGTAACTGGCGAAAATTCCATGGCGGCCGGTCAGCAGATACCCTTCGAGCCAGCCTTCGCATTGGTGTTCGGACAACATGGAATCGACCACCCGCCCGGTAGGCGCCAGAAACTCGTCGTGCTGCACCACGGCTTCTTCCCATTGCCGGTTGGTGACTGCGAACACTGCGTCGAGCATGTTTGACAGCGTTTCATCGGGACCGAACAGCCGGAAATTGTTTGCATCACGATTGGCCTCGATGACATCGCGCAAGAACGCACCCAGCACCCCCATGTCTGACGCGGTAATCGCACCGGGTGCCGGCACCAGACAGGCGTTTTCGCGCAGATCGGGCAGGCTTAGCGCGCGCAACAGGCGGCCACCATTGGCATGAGGATTGGCCCCCATGCGTCGGTCGCCCCGCGGCGCCAGGGCGGCGATTTCGGGCAGCAGCGTGCCGCGATCATCGAACAGCGTTTCGGGGCGATAGCTGCGCAGCCATGCTTCGAGCAGGGCAACGTGGCCGGGATGATCGCCATCGACAATCAGCGGTACCTGATGCGCATGGAAAGTGCCTTCGATAGCCATGCCATCGACGGTTTCTGGACCTGTCCAGCCTTTGGGCGATCGCAGTACGATCATCGGCCAGCGGGGCAGCGGCGCAGGATTGTCCCAGCGGGACGGGTCTTTGCGGGCGTCGCGTTGGATGCGATCGATTGCAGAAATCGCACTGTCCATCGCGCGCGCCATCTGCTGGTGCATGATCGCGGGATCATCGCCCTCGACGAACAGCGGTGCCCAGCCATAGCCGTTCAACAGATTTTCCAGATCTTCGGGGTCGATCCGGGCCAGCAGCGTGGGATTGCTGATCTTGTAGCCGTTGAGATGGAGGATTGGCAGAACCGCACCATCGGTTTGCGCGCTTAACATCTTGTTGGCATGCCAGGCGGCTGCCAAGGGGCCGGTCTCGGCCTCGCCATCGCCGATTACGCAGGCCGCGATCAGGTCTGGATTGTCGAACACCGCGCCAAATGCGTGCGACAGCGAATAGCCCAATTCGCCACCTTCGTGGATCGATCCCGGGGTCGTGGGCGCGACATGGCTTGAAATGCCGCCGGGAAACGAAAATTGGGTAAACAGTTTTTTCAAACCGGCCATGTCGCGGCTGATAGCGGGATAGATCTCCGAATAGCTGCCTTCCAGATAAGTGCTGCCGACAATCGCCGGGCCGCCATGGCCCGGCCCGGCAACATAGATCATGTTCAGATCATGTGCGACGATCACCCGGTTCAAATGGGCATAGATAAATGTCTGGCCCGGCGTTGTGCCCCAGTGCCCAACCACCAGCGGCTTGACATGTTCAAGCCGCAAGGGTTCGTGCAGCAGCGCATTGTCGTAAAGGTAGATCTGCCCGACCGAAAGGTAATTGGCGGCACGCCACCACGCATCGATCAATCCCGCCTCTACCGGATCGAGCGTGGGCAGGGCGGTATCGCGCACCACCAGCATGTGCGATGGGGCTTGATCGTGCGTGATTGTCTGGGTGGTCATGGCAAAGTTCCCGCAAAAAGACTTGACGTGGGATAGCGGGCGGCCGTGCGATGTGGTCAGGCTCGGAATTTACCTAGGCGTGCAACGCCACGGTTGCCGCATGTTGCGCGGCCGTGCGAACATCTTCGATGTTCTGTGCAAAAAACCGTTCGCTCAAGCCCTCGACGACCGACGAGAAGTGGACATGATCGGTTGATGCCATGGCAAAGGCATATTGCAGATAGCGATCAAACACCTGGATGAGCGATTCCCATTGACCCTGCTCGTCCAGCCAATTTCGCGAATTGCCCGACGAGGTGAAGCTGAGCAGATGTTTGCCCGCCAGCACCTGCTCACCCGTCCGGCCAGCGCAAGCGCGCAAAGCAAAGTCAGGTCCGAAGACGCGTTCGATATAGCCCTTGAGCATCGCCGGGGCAGATCCGAGCCAGATCGGGTAGACCAGCACGATCACCTTGGCCTTCGCGATCAGCGCGCGTTCGCGCGCAATGATTGGGCTCGTACCCGATTGGTTTTTGTTTTGCGTATCTTGAACGCGCAGCACGGGATCGAACCGCATGCGATAGAGATCGCGCAATTCCGCGGTCTGTCCGCAAGCAGCAATCGCGGCGCAATAATGTGCGGCGACCGCGGCATTGAAACTGTCGGGTGCGGGATGGCATAGAATTACGATATGGTGTGGTTTGGCTTCGCTGTTCATAAGACATGTTCCATGGCGGCGAGCAGGTCATCGACCGATAGAGTGGCAAAAGTTGTGAAGCTGTCTGCCACCGAATAAGGCAGCACCAGAGTGCGGTGATTGACCAGCGCACCGCAGCTGTAGACGACATTGGGCACATAGCCGTCGCGTTCGAGCAGACTGGGGCGCAGCAGCGGTTCGGCCAATCGCCGCAGCACTTTGGTCGGATCGTCGGTGTCGAGCAGGCACGCGCCGAGGCAGTAATTGCGCACGGGCCCAACGCCATGGAACAGCACCAACCAACCTTCGTCGAGTTCGATCGGGCAGCCGCAATTGCCCAGTTGAACGAATTCCCATAATTGCTTCGGAGCAAGAATCCGCGTGCCGCCATCCCAGTCATACAGGTTGTCAGACCTCAGCAAGGCGATGTTTTCGTGATCGATCCGCGCGAGCGCCGCGTACCGCCCATCCAATCGGCGAGGAAACAGCGCCATGCCTTTGTCGTTGGAGGCAGAGCCATGCAGGGGGCACAATTGGAACGTTGAAAAGTCCCCCGTCTCCAACAATTCCTCGCGCACTGCACTGCCACCGAACGCGGTATAGGTGCCCAGATATTTGATTGCGCCATCGTCTTCGACAAACCGAACAAGGCGTAAATCTTCCAAGCCATGGGCCTGGTGCAAGGTAATCGGAAAGATCACGATTTCGGACAAGTCACGGCTTTGTTCGCACGACAGCGCGACGCCGGCCTCGTTCTCGCTGCCACCCGGCAACGCAGCGATACGCGGCGAAATCGCCTGCACGCTGGCCGGATCAAGCGTGATGCCATTGTCTGCGCCGATGATCCCGGTGCGAAACGTTATCGATGACACATGCCCTTCGCCCACCCCGCGCAAGGACAGCACAAACCGCAGCCCGCCGGGGTCAACCCCGTGCTGGTCGGGATGGATCACAATACTGGGGTTGAACAGGGCTGCGGCTTCGAACGAATATTCCTCGGTGAAATAGGCGCCGATCAGCAACTGCTGCGGCCGGTTCAGCGGCTCCGCAGCAATCATCGCGCCGCTGACTTCGTGATACCGCCGCAACAGCACCTCTTCGATCCCGCGGTGGCGATCGGTCAGGCTGGCAATAACGCGCGTCAATTCGGCTTCGAGCTCGGCCATGGGCAGCGTCAGAACGCGGTTGGCAAGACCTTGCGCGCGGCTCGGTCCGGGGGGCGCCGGATCGTCCGAAGGGGTAAAAGGGCGCAAGACGACACGTGTGGCGTCTGACCGCAACACGATCGGCAGATGAACAATCGCGATCCCGGGCGATGCCGCCGGGTCGCCTGCCATCAGGCGTGGCCTCGGTATGCATAAGTCGAAAACTGCGTCATGGATCATCCTGGGCCATGGTAACGGCCCGGATCACACGCTTAGGCTTGGTGCGCGGCCTTGCCAGCGTCGGGAACTACCCAGATCATCACGCTCAAAGGATCACCACTGCGAAGAGTAACGCCGCGACAAAACTGGCGCACGTCGCGGTAATCACCGGCACTGTCGCGCGCCAGCCCATCTGCATCAGCAAATCCATACGCGAACGGATGGCGGTCGCTGTCACAGCCAGCAACAGGAGGGCTTTCGATCCGATCAGGGCCGATTGGCTCAGGCTTGCGGGAATGGTGATCAGGCTGTTGAGCGCGAGCACTCCAAAGAACGCCGTGATGAACCAGGGCAAGGCAAGCCGCCGCCAGAACGACGAACGCGATGAGGCATTGTCCGCATCGCCGTTGCCGAGCGCCAGGCTGGCCAGCGCCACGACAGGGGCAAGCAGCGCAACGCGCGCCAGCTTTACGATCGTCGCATAGCTGCCGGCAGCATCCGAGAAGGCATAGCCACCGCCAATCGCCTGCGCCACGTCATGGATCGAAGCGCCAATCAGAAACCCTGCCTGACGATCGCTGAGGTGCAATTCGGCCGCCAGCATGGGATATACCGACATTGCGAAGGCACTGGCCAACGAGATACCCACCAGTGTCAGCGCGAATTGCGCCTGGCTGACGCGGTCTTTGCCGATGACGCCATACAGTGCAAGTGCCGCGCTGGCGCCGCAGATCGCCGTCGCGCCTCCGGCCAGAATGTTGGCATAGCGCGATTGTCCGGCAATCCGGCCGCCAGCCAGCGCGGCTAGAAAGGCACAAACCATGACGGCGAGCAGCGCCAAAAACGGCGCGGCGCCCAGCGCGCCGATTTGCGTGAATGTAACCTGCAAGCCCAGCGCAACAATGCCCAGCCGCAGACAGGTGCGCGCCGCAAAATCCAGCCCGCGATGGGTGCGCGGGTCCTGCGCAATGAAATTCAGCGACAATCCGACCAGAAGACCCAACAGGATGATGGGGAAATGATAATGGTCGGACAACCATGCCGCCGCAGCCGAGGCAACGCCGCACGCGGCCAGGCCGGGAAACATGGGTACCTTTGGCTTGTCAGCTGGCGGACGTGTGGTTTCGGCCAGATGGATTTCGCCATACAGGTCCCCGCCATGGGGCAAGCTGTTCCAATCGATGTTTGTACCATGCGCCATCGTGCTGTTGCCTTGTGGTTGGTGAACGCCCCATCATGCCGGACTTGCCCTGCGCAACACGCGTGCCGCGCAGGGCAGGTCCGGTTCAGGCGACCGCAGCAACGATGATGATTTCCACTTTGTAGTCAGGCGTGGCCAGCTTGCCTTCCGACGTGGCGCGCGCCGGTGCTGGCGAACCCGCAATCCACGCGTCCCACACTGCGTTCATTTCGGCAAAATCCGCCATGTCGGCCAGCCAGATCGTGGCCGTCAGCAGGTGGTCCTTGTCGCTGCCCGTACGGGCCAGCAGGGCGTCGATGGAGGCCAGAACGGACTTGGTCTGTTCGGTCACACTGGCCCCGGGTGCGCCGACTTGCCCGGCCAGATAAGCGATGCCGCCGTGGACCACGGCCTGGCTCATGCGGGGACCCTGATCGATACGGGTAATGGTCATGGTATCAATCCCTGTTGTCTGGTGCGCCGTCTCAGTTCGG
>CAIPWG010000625.1 GCA_903868655.1 uncultured Sphingomonadales bacterium | reverse complement strand
TTTGGGTGCGCCTAAATAACGTGCATCGCCTTGAGTCGGTAAAAACCAGAAAATTTTCATAATGCATTACTCCTAATTTCTAATGATGGTTTTGGTATGCGGATAAACCGATACCGGGGGCTGTGGATTATTGGGTTATGATTTTCCAAACCGCTTCTTCCACTTTGATGACTTTGGGCAGTAATTTGATCTCCAGCAGGGTGTCGGCAATTTTTTGTTGAGCGGCTACCACTTCCGGCGTCAGGTGATCAAAGGAAATGATCGCATCGAGACGGTTGCGGAATTCGGGGGTGAACATCCACTTCACCGCTTCGTCGCCCGCGTCAGCCTTCGACACATCGCCGAACCCGATGCCTTGCCTGGTCATGTCCGACGCGCCGGCGTTGGTGGTCATGATCAGCACGACATTGCGGAAATCGACCGTCTTTCCATGGTGATCAGTCAGCCGGCCATTATCCATCACCTGCAACAGGATGTTGAACAGATCGGGATGTGCCTTTTCGATTTCGTCCAACAGCAACACGCAATGCGGTTGCTGGTCGATGGCATCAGTCAGCAACCCGCCCTGATCAAACCCGACATAGCCCGGGGGGGCCCCGATCAGGCGGCTGATCGAATGGCGTTCCATATATTCCGACATGTCGAAGCGTTGCAGCGGAATGCCCATGATCTGGGCCAAGCTGCGCGCCACTTCGGTCTTGCCGACGCCGGTCGGGCCGGAGAACAGGAACGAACCGATCGGCTTGTCGGGATCGCGCAGTCCTGCACGGCTCAGCTTCATCGCGCTGGACAGCACTTCGATGGCTTTGTCCTGACCGAACACCAACCGTTTGAGATCGCGGTCGAGGTGTTCAAGCACTTTCTTGTCATCCGAACTGACCGATTTGGGCGGAATCCGCGCCATCGTCGCAATCACTTGTTCGATTTCGCGCGCGGTGATGGTCTTTTTGCGCTTTGATGGCGGCACCAGCATCTGCATCGCGCCGACTTCGTCGATCACGTCGATCGCCTTGTCGGGCAATTTCCGGTCGTTGATATACCGAGCCGACAGTTCGACCGCGCTCTTGATCGCATCGGGGGTATATTTGACCTTGTGATGGTCTTCAAACGCTGTGCGCAGGCCGCGCAGGATTTTGATCGTGTCTTCGATGCTGGGCTCGTTGACGTCGATCTTCTGGAACCGGCGCAGCAGGGCGCGGTCTTTTTCGAAATGGTTGCGGAATTCCTTGTACGTGGTCGATCCGATGCAACGGATCGAACCGCCCGACAAAGCCGGCTTCAGCAAGTTCGATGCATCCATTGCGCCGCCGCTGGTTGCACCAGCGCCGATCACTGTGTGGATTTCATCAATGAACAGGATCGCATGCGGCATCTTTTCGAGCTCGGTGACGACCTGTTTCAGGCGTTCCTCGAAATCGCCACGATAGCGTGTGCCGGCCAACAGGCTGCCCATGTCGAGCGAGTAGATCACTGCTTGCGACAGCACTTCGGGCACATCGCCTTCGACGATCTTGCGCGCCAGACCTTCGGCAATCGCGGTTTTGCCAACGCCGGGGTCACCGACATAAAGCGGGTTGTTTTTCGAACGCCGGCACAGGATCTGGATCGTACGATCAACCTCTGGCCCGCGGCCGATCAGCGGATCAACTTTGCCCAGCAGCGCCTTGTCGTTCAGATTGACGGTAAACTGATCGAGCGCCGATTCTTTTTTGTTGCCCTTGGCTTCCTGCTTTTCCTCGGGCTTGGGGCTTTCCTCTTCGGCACCTTTTGGTGTCCGGCTGTCGACCGCGCGGCCGCCTTTGCCTATACCGTGGCTGATGAAGCTGACCGCGTCGAGACGGCTCATGTCCTGCTGTTGCAGGAAATAGACCGCATACGAATCCCGTTCGGAAAATAGCGCGACCAGCACGTTGGCACCGGTCACGGTGTCTTTGCCCGACGATTGGACATGCAGGATGGCGCGCTGGATTACCCGCTGAAACCCGGCCGTGGGTTGCGGATCGGCTTTTTCCTGGGTTTTGAGCGACTGGTATTCCTGATCGAGATACTGGCGCACAACATCGCCCAGATCGCCCAGATCAACGCCACATGCCTGCATGACTTGTGCGGCATCGCTGTCATCGATCAAGGCTAGCAGGAGGTGTTCGAGCGTGGCATATTCGTGGCTGCGCTCCGAAGCATTGGCGAGCGCGGCATGAAGCGTCTTTTCAAGGCTTTGGGCAAAACTGGGCATGGGCGCGCTCTTCTAGCAGGCAGGGACGGTCGCAGTGGGCCGGTTGCCGGGTGGAATCCCGCGAGGGGACAATTGCACAACATGGTTTAGGTCC
>CAIPWG010000624.1 GCA_903868655.1 uncultured Sphingomonadales bacterium | reverse complement strand
GATGGCAGTTTTGCGTTGGCCGCAGAGCTCGAGCATGGCGCGCTGACACTGACCACCGCGACGACCGCCGCCAATCCCAACCGACGCGGCGTACGCGTCAACGGCGCCGAAGGCCCGGCCAACCGACTGGCCGAATGGCTGGCGATGACCTGGCTTACTCCGGCCATGGACCGGCTCTTTGCCGAAGGTGCAGGCGCGCGCCGGCGGTTTCTGGATCGGCTGGTGCTGGTGGGTGAGCCCGGCCATGCGCGGCTGGCCACGCGCTATGACACCGCCTTGCGCGAGCGCAATCGGTTGTTGGCCGATGTGGCCGAGCCCGATCCCGTGTGGCTCGATGCGCTGGAAGCGCAACTGGCCGAGGCGGGCGCGGCGATTGCCGCTGCGCGCCGGACCTTGGTACTGCGGCTCGATGCGGCCATCGCCGCCGAGCCCGAGGGTCCGTTTGCACGGCCTGTGCTGGCCTATGACAGCGACACGCCAGAAGATACCGAAGCGCTGACTGTAGCCCTGCGCAATGCCCGCCGCCGCGACCGTGCGGCGGGACGCACTCTGATCGGCCCACACCGGGACGATCTGGCGGTGACTATGGCGGCCAAGGCAGCGCCCGCAGCGCAGTGTTCAACAGGTGAGCAGAAGGCCATGCTGATCAGCATCGTGCTGGCCCATGCCGCTCTTGGCGATACCGAACGCCCGCGCCTGCTGCTGCTCGATGAAATTGCGGCGCATCTTGACCCGGTGCGTCGGGCCGCGCTGTACGAACGGCTCGCCGCATCGGGCGCGCAAGTATGGATGACCGGCACCGAGCCCGCCCCCTTTGCTGACTTGCCCGCTCCTGCGGCGTTCTGGCGGGTGGCAGAGGGCGGGGTGGAGCGGGACTAAGGGATCAAAGGCATACCTTGGCTAAAAATACCGGCTCGCGCTTATCCTGGAAGAGCGCGAAGGGCGTTTTTGGTCACGGCCGGGTTGCAGTTTTCAAAGCTGCCGCCACATCGGGCTCGGTCGCCTGAACAATTGCCGCCACCCCCGCACGATTGGGGTGAATGTGGTCATCGAGCATCAGTTCTTTCCGTCCGATCACCGCCGACAGGAAAAACGGTACGAGCGGCACATGATGCGCTTTGGCCAGATCAGGCCAGATCGGGTTGAACGCGCCGGTGTAATCTGCCCCCAGATTGGGCGCTGCCAGCATGCCAGTCAGCAGGACGGGGATATGCCGCGCTTCGATCGCAGACACGATGGCTTCCAGATTGGCGCGGGTCTGGGTTGGCGGCAATCCGCGCAACATGTCGTTGCCGCCGAGCCCGACCATCACCAGCACCGGCTTTTTCGGTTGATTGTCCAACGTAAAGGCCAGCCGTTGCAGCGCCGCAGCGGTGGTATCGCCGGAAACGCCACCATTCACGACGCGTGCACGGACCCCGGCGCGGGCCAGGGCATCCTGCAATTGCGCCGGGTAGCTGTCATCGGGATTGAGCCGATATCCGGCGTAAAGGCTGTCGCCAAAGGCCAGTACCACCGGGGCATCAGCGGGCACCACCGGGCGTGGTGCGGACGACACGGTATCAGCCGGGCCCACCATTGTCGCATCGGGCGTGTCGCGGCCCTCTTCGCGCGGCGGGGCGTGGCAGGCGGCCAGTGTCAGGGCAAGCAGCGGGAGCAGACGGAACGATCGCATCGAAGGCCTTCTCGGGAAGCTTGCAGTAGGCCCCTTATCTATGTCACCTAGGCGCCGTGACAAGCACCCCCCCCATGATCGTTGCGCAAAAGCTTGGCCTCGTGCTCGGCGAGGGCGAAGGCCGCGTTGTCGTGCTCGACGGTATCGATCTGACCGTCAACGCCGGCGAGACCGTCGCGCTGCTCGGGCCATCAGGCTCGGGCAAATCATCGCTGCTGGCGGTACTGGCTGGGCTGGAGCGTGCGCAGACCGGCAGCCTGACCGTGGCCGGGCAGGATTTTTCAGCGCTCAACGAAGATGGCCTGGCCGCTGCACGGCGCGGACGGATCGGCGTGGTATTGCAGGCGTTTCATTTGCTGCCGACCATGACCGCGCAGGAGAACGTAGCCACGCCGCTCGATCTGGCGGGCGTCGATGGCGCGATGGCGCGGGCCAAGGACGAATTGACGGCGGTCGGGCTGGGTCACCGATTGAACCACTATCCCGCGCAACTGTCTGGTGGCGAACAGCAACGCGTGGCGATCGCGCGCGCACTGGCCCCTGCCCCACTGCTGCTGTTCGCCGATGAACCGACCGGCAATCTCGATCATGCCACGGGAGAAGCAGTCGCCGATCTGCTGTTTGCGCGGGCCGAAGCCGCGGGCGCCACGCTGATCATGGTGACGCATGACGAGGCTTTGGCACTGCGCTGTCGGCGCGTGGTGCGGCTGGCCGATGGGCACGTGATCAGCGACACCGCTGCATGACCCATCGCCTGTCGTGGCGCTTGGCCTGGCGGATTGCGCAGCGCGGGCTCGACTGGCGGTTTGCCGGGCTGCGTCTGCTGATGGTCTGCCTCGTGCTGGGCGCGGCGGCGCTGTCGGCGATCGGCACGCTGACCGGGGCGATTGATCACGAATTGACTACACGCGGCGCACAGATGCTGGGCGGCGATGCCGAATTCACCATTGCCACACGCCCTGCCAGCACCCGGGAATATGCAGAAATCGCGCGCAATGGCAGGGTTTCCGCCGGGGTACGGATGCAGGCTATGGCCCAAAAGCCGGGCAGCGGTGGCAACGCAGTGCCGGTCGAACTCAAGGCCGTCGATGCGCGCTGGCCGCTCTATGGCACTCTGACTTTGGCTGCAAACAACGGATCGAAACGCCTTGCAGGCGCGCCAGTGGGTCATGTGGCGTGGATTGCGCCTGGGGTGGCCGATCGGCTGGCAGTGGCGCCAGGCGATCATTTGCAGATTGGCGCGGCCGACCTGGTGATTGGCGGGGTGATCGCAGATGAACCCGATCGTATGGGCGAAGGGTTTGCGCTGGGGCCCACGGTGATCATCAGCAGCGACGCCTTGCGCGACAGCGGGCTGGTCTCTGCCGGCACGATGGCCCGCTGGAAATACCGCGTCCGCATGCCCGCCGATGCCTCACCACAGGCGGCGATCGACATGTTCAAGTCGTCGCTTCCGGCATCGGGGTTTGAATTTCGCACGCGCGATCGCGCCTCGCCCATGCTTGACCGGTTTGTTTCGCGTATGGGGCAATTTCTCGGTCTGGTTGCGCTCGCCGCGCTGGCGATTGCCGGCATCGGGATCGGCAACGGCGTCACCGGATTTCTGGAGGCACGGCGCGGCACCATTGCCACGCTGAAAATCCTCGGTGCGACCGGGGCCGACATCACCCGCATTTTCGTCCTGCAAATCGTGCTGGCCAGCCTCATCGCGATTGCGCTCGGGCTGGCTATCGGGTTGGCGGCAACGCCCCTGATCGGATTGGCGCTCAGTGGGGTTTTGCCTGTGGCAGCGGGGCTGGTGTTCGATCCGGTGGCGTTGGGCACTGCAGCCGCTCAGGCCATGTTGATCGCTCTGACTTTTGCAGCACCACCATTGCTCCGCGCGCAGGCCTTTCCGGCGATGGCGCTGCTGCGGGCTCGCGTGTCACCACTGGACGTGCCGTGGCGCGCGCTGGCCTTGCCAGTTGGTGGCGGCATGCTGGGGATTGTCGCGCTGGCGGTAATCCCGGCACAACAGCCCCTGCTGGCTCTCGGCTTTCTTGGCGGGGCAGGAGCCCTGTTTGCCGTGCTCGGTTTGCTTGGCTGGGCGCTGACCCGGCTGGCTGCCATGGTGCCACGGCCCAAGGGCACTGTCGCGCGCATGGCGCTGGCCAATCTCCACCGCCCTGGCGCACAGACTCCCGCGCTGGTCGTTGCGCTGGGCTTTGCACTGGCGGCGTTCGTTGTGCTGGCCGGCGTCGAATCAAGTCTTGACGGCAATATCGCGCAGCGGGTTCCGGCGCGCGCGCCCGATTATTTCGTGCTTGATGTTCCGCGCGATCGTGATGCTGCGTTTCACACGCTGGTCACACAGATCGTGCCCGGCGCCACTGTTCGCACGGTGCCTGCGCTGCGCGGATCAATTCTGGCATATGGCCCGGCCTCCCGGATGACACGGGTCGCCGATCTGAAATCCATCCCCGACGACGCCTGGGCACTGCGCGGCGATCGCGGGCTGACGTATGCGGCCGACGTGCCCCAAGGCAATGTTCTGACCGCCGGGCGCTGGTGGCCCCACGATTACACTGGCCCGCCACAAGTCTCGATCGACGAAAAACTGGCGGCAACGCTTGGACTGCATCTGGGTGACCGGTTGACGATTTCCCTGCTCGGAGTGGAGCGCAGCGCCACAATCGCTTCGTTCCGGCGGATCGATTGGGATTCGTTCGGGTTCAATTACGTGCTGGTGTTCAGCCCCAATGCAATTGCCGATGCGCCGCACAATCTGGCGGCGACAATCGAATTGCCGGGGGCTGCCCGCACCGCCCCGGTGCGCCGTGCCATCCTGTCATCGCTGGTGCGCGCGCTACCCGCCAGTTCGGTGATCGAAGTGGGGCCAGTGCTTGGCCAGGTGCGCATGTTGCTGGGTCAGGTCGGTGCGGCGGTTCTGGCCGCGGCATCGGTCGCGGTGCTGGCTGGTCTTGCCGTGCTGGCCGGCGCGATCGCCGCACAACGCGCCAGCCGGCAATACGACACCGTGATCTTGCGCGTGCTGGGTGCCAGCAGACGGCAATTGTTGATGATGGTGCTGGCCGAATACGGATTGCTGTCGGCACTGCTGGGCGCGCTTGCGCTGGCGATCGGCACCGCAATCGCCTGGGCCGTGGTGGTGCAACTGTTCGGCTTTGCCTGGTTGCCCGATTGGGGCCTGATTTTGGGCGTGCTGGCGATTGGCCTGACTTTGGTCATGGCCCTGGCACTGGGCGGATCGCTGTCCATTTTGAGCACCCGCCCGGCGCGCGCCCTTCGCGAATTGTAGGATTAGCCGAACACGTTGCTGTCAGCTTCCGGCTCTCGCGGATCAGAGCCATAGCGGTTTGATCCGGGTGTGCCGGGCAGAAACATGAACACCAGCACAATCAGGCCGCCCAGCAACGGAATAAGCCCGAACAACAGGAACCACGCCGAACGGTCCTGATCGTGCATCCGGCGGCAGGTCAAAGCGATATGCGCCAAACCGG
>CAIPWG010000623.1 GCA_903868655.1 uncultured Sphingomonadales bacterium | reverse complement strand
GTGTAACAATGGTGCTGGCCGATCTTCCGGCGATGGGATGAATTCTGTGCGATTGCTGTTGGTCGAAGACGATCTTGAACTGGCCTCACGCCTTGCCGAACGTTTGCGCAAAGCGGGTTTTGCGGTGGACGTGGCCGGCACGTATTCCGATGGTGAGGATTGGCCCGATCTCAACAAGTTTGGCGCTGTGGTTCTGGATCTGAACTTGCCTGATGGTTCGGGCCTGGACCTTTTGCGTCACTGGCGCGAACAGCGTGTGGTTGTGCCAATTATCATCCTGACCGCGCGGGGCAGTTGGCAGGACAAAGTCGAAGGCCTCAATGCCGGCGCAGACGATTTTATCGTCAAACCCGTGCGCTTTGAAGAGCTGCTTGCACGGCTTCATGCGGTTTGGCGAAGACCGCAGGGCAACACCGACAAGTGGCTGGAAAAAGGCGCGCTACGGCTGGACCCGATAGGCATGCGGGCGGAGCTTGATGGCGCCGTGTTGCCCCTTTCCAGGCTGGAATTCCGCCTTTTGCACCTGTTTATCCGACAGGCGGGACAAACCCTCGCGCAAGACGCTATCATCGACCATATTTATGATCTTGATGCCGAACGGCACCCCAATGCCGTAGAGATGCTGATCAGCCGACTGCGTCGAAAAATTGGCCGCGACAAAATCGAAACTTTGCGTGGCTTCGGCTACAGGCTGATCGCGTGAGGGGTCACCATTTCCTGGTGAAGCTGCATTCTGCCAGCTTACGTTCGCGGTTCCTGTTCGCCATCCTGATCTGGGTGGCACTGGGTATCGGTGGCATCTGGTATTCCGCAACCAACGTGTTCACACGGCATATCGAACAGCAGTATCACGACGAACTCTATGGCCATGTTCGGGAATTGTCCGGGCTCGTGGACATTGGCAACGATGGACAGATTGCACTGATCCGCCCCCTGTCCGACCCGCGATATCTGGAATCAATGTCGGGGTTTTATTGGCAGGTTACCGTCGATGCCGGGCAGACGCTGCGGTCTGCGTCGATGCGACATGGATTGCTGGACGATAACGTGGCGCATTCGCCCCAAGTCATTCACATGATTGAGCGGGGCCCCACCGGTCCCGCCATAACGTATGGCTTTACCCGCCGCGTGCCCGATGGCCGGGTTATCCATTACGTCATCGCCACCGACAAACGGTATCTGGATCAGGCGATAGCGGGATTCACCCGCGAATTGACGGTCTGGTTGATCGCGCTCGCAGTGGCGCTGATCGGCACCGGCTTTCTGGTGATCGCATTTTCATTAAGGCCGCTTGGTCAATTGGGTGTCGCCGTGGCCGAATTGCGCAGTGGTCGCCGAGAACCCTTGCGAGGCAAATTCCCGGCAGAGATCAGCCCTTTGGTCGACGACCTCAACATCTACATCGTCGAAAATCAGGCAATTATCGAACGCGCCCGCGTGCAGGCAGGGAATCTGGCACACAGCCTGCGCACTCCCCTGGCGATTATTGCAGACGAGGCCGAGCGCTTGTCTGACGACCCGCAAAGCGAAGTGCATGGGGCAAGCCTGCTGCGGCAATGTGACATCATGGTCCAGCAGATCGAATACCATCTGGCACGCGCGCGGTCAGCCGCGATGGCCAAAACGTCTGGCCGAACCAGCCTGTTGCCCGACACTTTCGCGCCGTTGCTCGGCGCCATGCGCAAATTGCATCCCGACAAAGTCTTTGACCTGGGATCCCCCGCCGGCATGGAAATGAAGGTCGCGGTGGATCCGGTGGACTTGTCGGAACTGCTTTCGATCCTGCTGGACAACGCGGGCAAATGGGCGGCTTCCACAATCGCGATCAGGCTGGAATGCAACGACGACCGCGCAGCGATCAGCCTGAGCGATGACGGTCCGGGCATGACGCCAAAGCAGATGATCGATGCATTCGCGATCGGATCACGGTTTGACCTTACCAAACCAGGGTCCGGTCTCGGTCTGGCCATCGCAAAGGATATTGCCGAAGTGTACGCCATTGACCTTCGGCTCGAGACCAATGTGGCGGGCGGCATAACCGCCCGCCTGGCTTTTCCCGACGTGCCGCGCTGAGGACCTCATTGCCGGCCCGCACGTGTCCTTGACCCGCATGGGCTGGCTTGCGAGAGAACAGCGATGGCCTCCGAAAAGACCCTGAACACCAAGAACCTTGCAACGCTGGGGGCCGACCGCCTGGCAGTTTTGCTGCTCGAGATGGTGACAGGCGATGCAGCAGCGAAACGACGGCTGCGGCTTGAACTGGCAAGTCGCAGTGGCGGCAGCGATGCAGCAGCGGAAATTCGCAAACGGCTGGCCACGATCGCGAAGTCGCGATCGCACGTTGACTGGCGAAAAATCAAGCTGTTGGCACAAGATCTCGAACTGCAACGGGCCGCCATCATCGACCATGTTGCGCCCACTCACCCCGCAGAAGCCTTCGAACTTCTGTGGCGCCTGCTGGACATGGCACCATCGATTTATGCGCGGTGCGACGACAGCAATGGAACGATCGGCGCCGTTTTCACTCTGGCGCTGACCGATCTGGCCACTGTTGCCGACCATGCAGCCTTGGTACCATCGGCGTTGGCGGATCGCGTGTTTCAGGGCGTTTGTGCCAACACCCATGGCCAGTTCGATCAACTGATCGGGCTGATGGCAAACCCCCTCGGCCGCGACGGTCTGGAACTGCTCAGAGCACGGTTCGAACAGGAACCTGCCAGTAGAATGCCAGGTATCGAACGCAACCGCCCGGTCAACGACGACAATTGCGCCTTCATACGCCAGCCACTGTCAGCCCAGCCCGCACTTGCCGCGATAGCCGACGCGCTTGGTGACGTGGATGGCTATGCAAACTGTTTTTCGGACAGCGAACGCAGCAGGCCAACAATCGCAGCAGCTATTGCGGAACGACTGTTGAACGCCGGTCGTGCCGATGAAGCCATGGCCGCATTGACCGCTGCGGAGGCGCAATTTCGCAAAGACGGGCATTGGCCTGATTGGCAACGCGTCCGGATCAATACGCTCGATGCCTTGGGCCGGTCAGAAGAGGCTCAGGCTGAACGCTGGGCGACCTTCGAACGCAGCCTGAATGCTGAATATCTTCGCGCGCACCTCAAGCGGCTTCCAGATTTTGATGATGAAGAGGCGGAAATCGTGGCGCTGGATCTTGTCGGCGCACATGCCGATTTCCATTCGGCGCTGGCGTTTTTGCTGGACTGGCCCGCACACGACCGTGCCGCCAAACTCATCCTCGAACGCCAGGGCGAACTTGACGGAAATTTGTATGAATTGCTGACCTCTGCAGCCGAAGCGCTCGAAGATCGTCACCCGCTTGCCGCAACCTTGTCGCTGCGCGCCGTGATCGATTTCTCGCTGTTCCATGGCAAGCACAAACGGTTTGGTCACGCAGCCAGGCATCTGCGCACCTGCGAAGACCTGGCCAGGCGCATTGAGGATTTTGGCGATCGTAGGGACCATGCGGGTTATAGAGCGCATTTGTGGCGCCTTCATGGACGCCGAAACGGTTTCTGGAACGTCTGAACGGCCCAACGGGTCACGCCTTGTCGCGGCTAACGGCAAGCAAACCCCTTGGTTGATCGCAGAAAGGGCCATTCAGCATCGATGGCTAACTGTCTTTTGCCGCTCAATTTTTAACACGAAAATCGGGAATGCCCTGCTCATTTTGGTAAAAATTGCTGAAATAAGTATCCAATCTACGCTAAATTACGTATTATACTTACTTGC
>CAIPWG010000622.1 GCA_903868655.1 uncultured Sphingomonadales bacterium | reverse complement strand
GAACGTGTCCATGATGCCCAGAATCGTGCCGATCAACCCCAGCAAAGGGGCTGCCGTCACGATCGTATCGAGCAGCCAGAGACGGGCGTTCACCCGCCCGTTGACATGCAGATACAGCGCCGATGACAGGTCTTCAATGCGATGACGGTTGGCATCGGGCTGATTTTGCGCGTCGACATATTCGTTAAGCGACGAACTCACTATGTCGCCGCCTCGAAAATGCAATGCACTGGCGGCGGACAGCGGCGCGCGGTGGATAATCCGCCACGCCCGCCAACCGCGAACGGTCAAAACCGAATAGTAGATCGACCGCTCGAGCAGAACAAAAACCAGCAACGCCAAGCAACCAAACAAGATTTTTAGCGTCAGCTCGTGGAAGAAGGCGTTGTCGATATGCATCAGAACGCTCCGCTCAAGGTCAGGATCGCGGCAAAGCCTTCACCCTGATAATAGCTCGGAGCGGAGCCGGCAATCACGGTGCCGTTGACGCCCGTTGTGGCCAAAGCATTGGTCTGCACACCCGAAACGCCGGTCAGGACGCGGCGGTTGAACAGGTTATGCAAGTTGAGCTTCAACTCCGGCTTCTTCACGAAGCCCATATCATCGAAGCGATAACCGGCCAGCGCATCAACCTGCGCGAAGCTGCCGATGCGTTCGTCATTCATGAAGGTCGAGAATTGGCTGCCGGTATTCTTGAGCGACACGCCGGCATAGAAATGACCTGTGTCATATTTAATCGACAGGGCTTCGGAATGGCCCGGCGCACGCACCATCTGCTTGCCTTTGGTCGGCAGATAATCAGCGCCCACCATCAGATTGTCGTTGAGGCGGGTGTGCATCAACTCGCCCGAGGCATAGATGGTCCAGCCACCCCAGAACGGCTTGGTGCCGATTTCGCCGTCAATACCATAAGACGAGACGCTGCCGGCATTGATCGATTCAGTGATGGTGCTGCCGCCGTCAATCACGGTCGTTGTCACCTGACGGTTGCGGTAATTGGTGGCAAATACCGAAGCCGAAGAAACAATGAAGTCACCCTGATAGCGGTGGCCGAATTCAAACGTCACGGCGCTTTCGTTCTTTTGACCGGTCACGCCCTTGGTCGAGATTTTGCCGGTGCTGCCGCTGAACGTGTCGATAAAGGCATAGTTCGGCGGGGTGCGGACAGTGGTGTTGATGCTGCCGAAAATCTGGTTTTCTTTGTTCAGATTGTACCGCAAGCCAAGGGTTGGCAGGGTTGCCGCCAGATCAACGTTAATGTTGTTGGCACCGGGCAGGCGGTTGGTCACGTCGCGGTTGATAAACACCTGCTTGGCACCGATTTCGACGTTCAGCGCATCATTGAACATCGAGAAGGAGTCACCCGCGAAGAAAGTGTGCGTGGTGGTCTTGGTCGTGGCATCGCGGCGCATCAAAGTGCTGCCGGTATAAACGCCATTCTTGATGATATAACCTTGGCTATTGCCTGCGAACGGATCAGCAATCGTGCCGTCCGAAGCCAGAGGGATGTAAGGCGCTGTCTGGTGATGGTTGGCATATTCAAACCAGTAACCGGCGATCAGCTTGTGGTCACCAAACTGATAGGTCAGCTTGTTGATGATGCCGGGACGATAGGTCTCGGTGATCGAGGGGTTATAGAACAGTGTGTTGGTGATTGCTGGATTTGCATTGAACGTGTCGGTCAGCTTGGTGTTGCCATAAAACACCGAACCATTCTTGAGGCCGCTGACCCCGCCGCCGCTGCCATAGCCATACCAGAAATACGGAATGACGTCATAGGTCAGGTTGTTGGCCGGGGTGAAGCTCGATGGTGCGCTCAGGATCAGGTTCTTGAACGGATTGATTTTATAGCCATAGAAATTGGACGCGCTATTAACTGTCTGGTCCGGGCCAGTGACGGCCGTGCCCGGCAGTGTCGGCAGATAGCTAAAATGGGAAGCGAACTGCGCCAGCGTCGGCTGCACGTAGAAATTGTTCACAGCGCTGTTGTAGATCGCCGAGAAACTCACCTTGTTCTGGGCATCAAATTCATAAACGCCCTTGAAATCGACGTGGTCGCGGTTGTCGCTGCCGGGGCCGGTCCAGTGGTTGCGCTCATAATGCGAATAGGACATGTAGCCGCGGAAGCCGCCGATTTTGCCCGTATCGATACGGCCAAAGCTCTGGGTGCCGCCATGTGTGCCGATCGCCTGCGAGGCATAGCCGCCGAAGGTCTTGGCCGGATCGCGCATATAAATATTGAGCACGCCGCCGGTCGCGCCAATGTGCGGCGAGTCGAGATCAGGTGCGCCCTGCGCCAGCGAAACCTGGCCCAAGTTTGGCGCGTCGACATATTCTTGCGGGTAAACCGCATAATTGCCCGAGTCATTGACCGGTGCGCCCTCGATGGTCACGCCAATCTGGTCGCTGTTGAAGCCGCGCACGGTGATGTTGCCGCCGTTGAGGCCGAAAGCATCGGTTGAGGACACATTGGCGCCCGGCGCAAGCTGGATCAACTGGAACGGATTGGAGGTCGGCGACTGGCGGTCAATCGCGTCACGCGTGACGGTCGAACGGGCTTTCGGGGTGTCTTCTTCAATGATGTTGCCGCCGCCCGGCGCGGTGTTGGTCACGCCGCCGTTAGATACGGTATTACCGCCGTTGCCAAGTTGTAGGCGGCCCACGTCGACCGGATTGTCGGTCAGGCCCTGCCGCTGCTTGCGCAGCAGCAGTTCTTCTTCCGGCGTCAAAGGCTTGGCCGGAGCCGCCGCCTGTTGCGCCAGCAAAGGCGAGGTGAGAGCTGTGGTCAGCAGCAGAGCAGAAACCAGTATTTTTACACGCATGTTGGATACTCCTGCGAGGCGATGGAAAGGGAAGGCGTTGTGAGTTTGGCTGGGCGGGATCGGTTCATGGTCAGAACCCCGCCGAGCCGGAAATGGATGTCGAACCTCCATTGGTCAGTCTGCCGCAGCCTGAGCCCATGACCATCGAGCGGACATGTGCATTGAGAGCGGGCGAGCCGCCTGATGTAGAGACCGACACAATTGAACCTCCGCTGACCTGAGCCACAAAGGACACGGTTCCGGACGGCGGATTAAGCCGGAACTCTTTGGAAGTGGGAGTGCGCGAGGCCGCGCTCTGCATGCAACCGCGAATGGCCCCTGCATTGGCGGAGGGGCGGGCGGGAGCGGGCCTGGCCGCAGCGGCTGTTGCCCGGGCCTCGCGCAGAGCCTTGGCCTTTGCGTCCCGCGCAGCTTGCACCTCGGGGTCGGGCCTGGGTGGTTGTTCAACCACCTTTTTCGGCTTGGGGGCCGGCTCTGGCGGCGGCTCAACCTTCGGCTTCGGCTTAACCACCGGTTTGGGCGGCTCTGGCTTGGGTTCTGGCGACTTTGGCAAAGGCGGTGGCGGCGGCTCAATCGCTTCATTCGGCGACATGACAGGTTC
>CAIPWG010000621.1 GCA_903868655.1 uncultured Sphingomonadales bacterium | reverse complement strand
TGGTGTCCGAGCCGGTCAAGCCGATCTTCCCCTGTGTGGTGATGTCGAACACGGTGCACGCCTATATCAGCCAGTCCGACAAGGGTGAACTGGTGATCGGCGCAGGCACCGACGCGTATGTCAGCTACTCGCAACGCGGCGCGCTGCATATCATCGAGCATACTTTGGCGGCGATCTGCGAAATTTTCCCGATCTTCACCCGGATGCGCATGTTGCGCACCTGGGGCGGGATCGTTGACGTCACGCCGGATCGTTCGCCCATCCTGGCCAAGACGCCAGTGCCGGGGCTTTACGTGAATTGCGGTTGGGGAACCGGCGGGTTCAAGGCCACGCCCGGCGCCGCCGACCTGTTGGCACACACCATCGCGCATGATGCACCGCACGCAATCAACGCACCGTTCAATCTCGACCGGTTCCGCAACGGCCGGTTGATCGACGAAGCCGCTGCGGCGGCGGTCGCGCACTGACGGGAACACCCATGATCCTGATCCATTGCCCTTATTGCGAAGAAGACCGGCCAGAGGTGGAATTCACCTACGGTGGTGAGGCGCACATCGCCCGTCCGCTTGACCCTGGTGCCTTGAGCGACAGCGAGTGGGAAACCTACCTCTACATCCGCCGCAATCCGCGGGGGCCGCATGCCGAACGTTGGCGCCATGCGCACGGTTGCGCGCGCTTTTTCAACGCAGTGCGCGATACTGTCACGGACCGGTTTGAAGTCACGTACAAGACCGGTGAACCCAGACCCGTTGGAGAAGCCAAGTGAGCGGGTATCGTCTTGCGACCGGTGGTCGGATCGACCGCAGCCGCGCGCTGCACTTCAGTTGGGATGGGCAGGGCTGTCAGGGCTTTGCCGGCGATACGCTTGCCTCGGCATTGGTGGCATCGGGGGTCACGCTGTTTGGCCGGTCGTTCAAGTATCACCGCCCGCGCGGACTGGTTGGTACGGGGCCCGAAGAGCCCAATGCGCTGGTCAGTGTTGATCGCGGCCCGGCGCGGATCACACCCAATCTGCGCGCCCCGCAAGTGGCACTGTACGAAGGGTTGAAGGCGAAAAGCCAGAACCGCTGGCCATCGTTGAAATTCGACGTGGCCGCGCTCAATGATGTGTTCGGTGCGCTGTTTCCGGCAGGTTTCTACAACAAGACGTTCATGTGGCCGCGTTCGGCTTGGGAAAACCTGTATGAACCGGTGATCCGTCAATTGGCCGGGCTGGGTGACAGTCCGGTGGCACGCGATCCCGATCATTATGATGCGACGTATGCGCACTGCGAAGTTCTGGTGGTCGGCGGCGGCATTGCCGGAATCACGGCGGCACTCACGGCCGCCGAAGACGGCGGCCGGGTGTTCCTGCTCGACGAACAGGACGAATTGGGCGGTGGGGCGCTGGCCGATCCGGCGCAGTGGCACGCGCTTGACACGTTGAAAGACGCCTTGGCGGCGGCCTCCAATATCACCGTGCTGACCCGTACGTGCGCGTTCGGGTACTATCACCAGAACTTTATCGGCGCGACGCAAAGCCTCACCGATCATTTGTCGCCTGCCGAGGCATCTGGTCCGCGTGAGCGGCTGTGGCGTATTCGCGCCGGCGAAGTCATCCTGGCGCAGGGTGCCATCGAACGTCCGTTGGTTTTCCACGGCAACGATGTGCCGGGTGTCATGCTGGCGATTGCAGGTCGGACGCTGGCACTTCGGTATGGCGTTGCGGTTGGCAATGCCGTGGTCGTGATGGCCGCGCACGACAGCGGCTGGCGCGATGCGTTGGCGCTTGCTGAGGCGGGCGTGCGCATTGCGGCAATAATTGATGTGCGAACCGCGGTGTCTGCCGATCTGGCAGATGCAGCACGGGCCGCAGGCCTTGCGGTGCATATCGGCAGCGCGGTCACATCCGTTTCAGGGCGTCATGCAGTTACCGGGGTTACTTTTGCCGCCAATGGCACGGGGCCGGACAGCAAGCTGGCTTGCGATGCAGTGCTGATGGCCGGCGGCTGGACGCCAAGTGTGCATTTGTGGAGCCATGCCAAAGGCAGCCTGGTGTGGAGTGATGCCTGGGGCGCCTATCTTCCGGGCACACCAATCGAGAACTGCCGTGTGGTGGGTGCTGGCGCGGGCGCGTGGGACATGGGAGCAGGGGTGGTGACCTCGGTCCTGCCCAACCGTCTTGATGTGCGGTCGCAAAAGGCTTTCGTCGATTTCCAGAACGATGTGAAAGCACGCGATATTCATCTGGCGGTGCAGGAAGGCATGCGCTCGATCGAACATATCAAGCGTTATACCACCAATGGCATGGCCACAGATCAAGGAAAGACCAGCAACCTCAATGGCTTGCAGATCGCTTCGGCGGCCTTGGGCCGCCCGGTCAGCGAAATTGGGCTGACCACGTTTCGCCCACCTTACACGCCGCAGACGTTTGGCGCGCTGATGGGCCACCACAAGGATGCGCTGTTCCAACCCGTCCGCAAATCGCCGATCGACGATTGGGCAACGGCGCAAGGTGCTGTTTTCGAAAATGTCTCGAATTGGCGTCGCGCACGCTATTTCCCGCGCGGGGCAGAGGACATGGATGCCGCCGTGTTGCGCGAATGCGCTGCGGTGCGGCAGTCGGTTGGTATTTTCGACGCCTCGACCCTGGGCAAGATCGAAGTGGTCGGGCCCGATGCTGCCGAATTTCTCAACCGCATGTACACCAATCCGTGGAAGGGGCTGCAACCCGGCCGCTGCCGCTATGGATTGTTGCTGCGCGAAGACGGGTTCATCACCGACGATGGCGTTTCGGCGCGTATGGCCGATGATCGCTTCCATCTGACTACCACGACCGGCGGTGCAGCACGGGTGTTGGGCATGATGGAAGACTATCTGCAGACCGAATGGAGCGACCTGAACGTCTGGTTGACGTCGACCACAGAAGCCTGGGCTGTGATCGCGCTGCAGGGGCCGCGCTCGCGCGATGTAATTGCAACATTGGTCGAAGGCATTGATCTGAGCGCAGAGGCGTTTCCGCATATGGCTGTGCGCGAAGGCACTATTGCAGGGGTGCCGACACGGCTGTTCCGCGTCAGCTTTACCGGTGAGCTTGGCTTTGAAATCAATGTGCCGGCGAGCGAAGGCCGAAAAGTGTGGGATGCGGTTTACGCCGCAGGTCAGCCATTCGGGATTACGCCTTATGGTACAGAAGCCATGCACGTACTGCGCGCCGAAAAGGGCTTCATCATTGTGGGCCAGGATACCGATGGCACACTGACACCCTATGACATGGGGCTTGATTGGGCCGTCGGCAAGAAAAAGGCTGATTTTGTGGGAAAGCGCTCGCTCGCACGGCCAGACATGGCCTTGCCCGGGCGCAAGCAGTTTATCGGCCTGCTGACCGAAGACCCGCAGGATCTGCTCGAAGAGGGCGCACAAGTCGTGACCGACCCTACCGCCCCTGTGCCCATGCCGATGATCGGACACGTTACCTCGTCGTATCGTAGCGCTGCTTTGGGCCGCACGATTGCCTTGGCGGTGATCGCTGACGGGCGTGCAAGGATCGGGCAAACGATCTTTGTGCCTATGCCGGGCAAAGTGATCCGCGCCAAAGTGACCGAGCCGATGTTCTATGATGCCGAGGGGAGCCGCCTCAATGCTTGAGATTGCCCCGCTTGCTGTTGCCGGCACCGATCTGAAACTGGGCAGCGCGCCCGTTACGGGCACGATTTATGGCCATGCAATTACGCTGGCTGTGGCTGGGCCGTTGGTGCGCTGGTCATTGCGCGCGCGCGATTCGGCAGGCTTTGCAGCGGCGCTTGGCCGTCCGTTGCCCGAACGGATTGGCACGCACAGTGGTGGCATTGCCCGGCTTGGCCCCGACGAATGGCATGCTCTGCTGCCCGAGGGCAGCACGGTGCCGTTGATCACCGGTCAGCCGTTGAGCATGGTCGATGTTACCGCACGGTCGATTGGCCTCACACTGCAAGGTCCGGGGGCTGTGGCAGCACTCGGTCGCGGCTGCCCGCTCGATTGCGCGGCCTTGACCCCGGGGCGTGCAACCCGCACGGTGTTCGAGACTGTCGAAATTCAGATATGGGCGCTTGCGCCCGAACATTTTCATGTCGAAGTCTGGCGCAGTTTTGCGCCGTGGTTGTGGCATGCGCTGGCCGAAGCGATCGACTGACGATCGCCGGTCACACCGAGTCCACCCTTACGGCCCGCGAGTTTCACCACTTGCGGGTCGCTTTTTATCTGGCGCGATCAGCTCCGATGGCAGACTTGTAATGTGCGTACGCCAAACCATTTGGAAAACGTACTCTTCAAACAACCAAGGACGCAGATCATGGCCAATGGTGACCCAGCTGACAATTTTCCGGCGGGCTATGTCCCACCTGCAGTGTGGACTTGGGATCAGCCTTCGGGCGGTGCTTTTGCCAATATCAACCGGCCGATTTCAGGTGCAACGCAAGACAAGGCGGTGCCGGTCGGCAAGCACCCGATGCAGCTTTATTCGCTGGGCACGCCCAATGGCGTCAAAGTGACCATCATGCTCGAAGAATTGTTGGCCAAGGGGCATTCGGGCGCCGAATACGATGCGTGGCTGATCAACATCGGGCAGGGCGATCAGTTTTCCAGCGGGTTTGTCGATATCAATCCCAATTCGAAAATTCCGGCGTTGGCCGATCATTCGTTCGATCCGCCTGTGCATGTGTTCGAATCCGGATCTATCGTCCTGTATCTTGCCGAAAAGTTCGGTGAATTCTTGCCGACTGACTTGCGTGGGCGGACTGCGGTGATGAATTGGCTGATGTGGCAAATGGGCAGCGCGCCTTATCTGGGTGGCGGGTTTGGCCATTTCTATGCTTATGCGCCGATCAAGATCGAATATGCGATCAACCGCTTTGCGATGGAAACCAAGCGATTGTTGCACGTGCTCGACACGCAACTGGGTAAGTCCGAATATGTGGCGGGCAATGAATACACGATCGCCGACATTGCCAATTTCACCTGGTACGGCAGCGTCATGCGCGAAGCATACAATGGCCAGGAATTTCTGTCGGTGCACGAATACGCCAATGTGGCGCGATGGGTCGACCTGATCGGAGCTCGCCCGGCGGTTCAGCGGGGGCGGATGGTCAATCGCTCGTTTGGTGATCCGGCCAGCCAATTGCGCGAACGTCACGATGCCAGCGATTTCGATCTGAACACGCAGGACAAAGTCGATGCGCGTGGAGGCTCACGCGTTTGAAGTCAGGTTGAGCGCATGATTTGGCCCCGGACACATGTTCGGGGCCAAATGGCTTACTGGCCTTCGTGGTGTTGACCACTCCATTCGCCGCCATTCTGCCCGCGCAACGCGCGCATTTTTTCCATGAAGCTGCTCAGTTCTTCGCGCGTGACTTTGCCATCATGGTTGTCATCCAGCATGGCAAAGCGATCTTCGCGTCGACCCGCGGCTTTCCATTCATCCAACGTAATGACGCCATCATTGTTGGTGTCCATCGCTTCAAATCCACGCTGGCCACCCGGGCCACCACGATGGCGTGCACCACCTTGGTCGGGCGTTGGCCCAGCTTGTTGTGCAGATGCGACACTGGCCGCCAATCCCAGCGCAAACGCGCCGATCATTGTGGCGATGGTGATCTTTTTCATGGGAAGCTACCCCTCAGCGCGCAACGTGCGGCCACTTGCCGACGTGCTGAGGGATTTTAAGGTCGAAAGCGCGCGCGCTGCAAGGGGCTGCGACCATTTGCGACCAACCGCGGCAACTGTCTGCCGGACACTTTGGCCTGCTGGCTGTCTCTCTTGGTCGGGACGAGAGGATTCGAACCTCCGACCCCCACACCCCCAGTGTGAT
>CAIPWG010000620.1 GCA_903868655.1 uncultured Sphingomonadales bacterium | reverse complement strand
ATAGAGCGCGCGGACTTGCGGGCTCAGGTTGCCGCGAAACAGCCCGGCGCCGATATTCAACAGTGCCAGCGCCACCAGGAATGTGGCATCGAATGCCATGGCAAAATGCCCTGCGGTCATCGCCATTGCGCCAAGCACGACGGCCCACCGTCGTGACAGCACCCGGTCTCCCAGCCAGCCGCCAGCGATCGGGGTCAGGTAGTTGCACGCGCTGTATAGACCAAAGATTTCGACGGCCAGCGCCTCGATCGACAGTGGTCCGGTCAGCCGTTCGATGGCATGACGATAGGCGCTGAACCCCAAGATTCCGCCAACCCGATCGGGCCGGAGCAGGGCGCCCGCCATATAAAGCGTCAGCATCGCCTGCATCCCGTGGAACGACACCCGATCCCAGAATTCGGCGCTCGCCAGAATCCACACGCCCGTTGGGTGACCCAGCACTTCGCCGGCACGCGGCGTCGCAGTCAGCGCCTCGGGCAGGACATCGTCATTACCGGCCAATTGCGACATGGCATCACCCCCGTGAAACAATGGGTGTGAAGCTATCAGTCTATGTGGTGCGGACAATCGCCCTTGTAGGGTGATTATTGCGCGGCTTCGACCAGTTCGTCTTCGGTGCTTTCCGCAGCCTGGCGTGCCCACATTTCGGCATAAAGTCCGTCGCGGCGCAGCAGATCTGCGTGGCTGCCCTGTTCGGCCAGGCGTCCCTGATCGAGTACGAGGATCGTGTCTGAATCGACGATCGTCGACAGCCGGTGCGCGATCGAGATTGTCGTGCGGTTCGATGCGATCAGCCGCAGCGTGCTCAGAATATCTTGTTCGGTGCGGGTATCGAGCGCGCTGGTTGCTTCATCAAACAGCAGGATCGGCGGGTTTTTGACAAGGGTTCGGGCGATCGCCACGCGTTGTTTTTCCCCGCCAGACAATTTCAGCCCGCGTTCGCCCACTTCAGTGTTCAACCCTTGTGGAAGTCGCGCCAGCAAGTCGCTGATCGACGCACCCTGAGCCGCGGCTTCGACTTCGGCAGCGCTCGCACCCTCGCGACCATAGGCGATATTGTAACCGATGGTGTCATTGAACAGCACCGAGTCCTGCGGCACGATCCCCAGTGCGGCGCGCAGGCTCGCCTGCGTCACAAGCCGGATGTCCTGCCCGTCGATCAGAATGCGCCCCGACTGGGGATCGTAAAAGCGGAACAAGAGGCGGCCGATGGTCGATTTGCCCGCGCCCGATGGACCGACAATGGCGACGCGGCTGCCAGCGGGCACGTCGAACGACAGGCCGTGCAGGATGGTGCGATCAGATTCGTAGCCGAACACCACGTTGTCGAACGTCACGCCCGCGCGTCGGACCAGCAACGCGGGCGCGCCGGGACTATCGGCGACTTCGATATCGGTGTCGATCAACCGGAACATTTCGGCCATGTCGGTCAAACCCTGGCGGATGGTGCGATAGACCATGCCCAGCATGTCGAGCGGGCGGAACAACTGGGTCAGATAAGCCTGGACGAACACGAGCTGCCCTGCCGTGTAAGACCCGTGGGCCCAGCCCCAGACCGTCTGGGCCAGCGCGCCAGCCATCAGCAGATTGACCACCAGCGCTTGCGCGATGTTGAGCAGACCCAAGCTGTTTTCGCTCGACACCGCGGCATCGGCATAGGCGCGGGTGGCTTCGGAATAACGGCGTTCCTCGCGGGTTTCGGCGCCGAAGTATTTGACCGTTTCATAATTCAGCAGCGAATCCACCGCGCGCGCCAGTGCCTGCCCGTCGAGCCGATTCATCTGTTCGCGCAAATGCGTGCGCCAGTCGGTGATGGCGCGGGTCACCCAGATATAGGCGCTTACCGCCAAGGCGGTGGCACCGACCAGATCCCAACCGAAATTGTACCAGAAAATCCCGGCGACAATCAGCAATTGCAGAATGGTCGGGGCGATGTTGAACAGCATGAAATAGAGCATCGTATCGATGCTCTTGGTGCCGCGCTCGATCACTTTGGTTACTTCGCCGGTACGCCGCGCGAGGTGGAACCGCATTGACAGGCGGTGCAGGCGCGAAAACACATGTTCGGCCAGCTTGCGCGTGGCTTCCTGCCCGACCCGTTCGAAGACGATGTTGCGTATATTGTCGAAACCGACCCCGGCAAATCGGCCAAATGCGTAAGCGAGCACCAGCAGCATGGCAAAATTCACCACGCGCGGCCCGGTCACGTTCATCGCGTCCACCGCCCATTTCAGCGCAAACGGCAAAGTCATCTGCACTGCGGTCGACATCAGGATCAGGATGCACGACACGGTGATGCGCCAGCGCAGTTCGGGCTGATCGCGCGGCCAAAGATAGGGCATGAACCGCTGCAAAGTGCGCCAGCCATCATGACGTTGCGGGCGGGGAGCGTTCGCGGTTTGGGGTTTTTCGGGGGGCATTATCTCCAAATAGGGATTTTGGATGAAAGTGCCAGTGGGCCCGAAGCCCGATCATTCAGGTCTATTGGGTTCGCGGTACGGCAAAGAGTATGCGGTGCCCGACAAAATCGATCGCGACCCGATGGAACAAACGCAATTGTGCCATGCCCAGCAGCATGGCGGGGCGACGGATCAGCCCCAGGCGCGCGAACGGCGGCGCATCGCTGAAAGCAATGAGGGTGTTGTTCAGCGTTAATCCGCCCAATTCCAGCGTGCGGGCCAAACCGAGTTCGGCGGTCGCCTGTTGCCCGGTAACCGAAACCAGCTGCACGGTGTCATGTTGGTGATTGCGAGCCAGCGCGCGCGCCAGTGCCGCATTGCCGATTGAGGTATCGGACCCCGTATCAAGCACGATATCGGTGCGCACCCCGTCGACGATCGCGTCAGTCATGATCAGCTGGCCGCTTTTGCGCCTTGCGCGTACCACGATGTCATAACCGCGATCGCCGCCAAGCATCGCCGAATCGCCCAATGCCATGCGGTTGTGATCAAAATCGAGCAGGATGCGTTGACCTTGCAACCCGTCGAGCCCGATAATCCCGTCGGCGCCGATCGATTCAGCCTCCAGCACGGGCGAGGCCACCGCATAAAGATTGCGACGGCCCAACATGATCGATTCGATCGTCACCATATCAACTTCGCGCGTGCCAGCGATGCCGATCAAAATGCCGCGGCCATTGGGGACCAGTCCCAGCGCATTGGCAACAGTACGTGCGATGACCGTGCGTTCGGCACCGGTGTCGACCAGAAATGAAAAGGGCCGGTGGGTTCCGGCAACTGTGCCAATGTCGACCGCGACAGTCATGCGGTCCGCCACATCACGTTTCACGGCCAAAACTTCGTCGGCTGCTGCTGCGGGTATGGCAGGCGCGCGTGCAGTGCTGTCGCTTGTCTCAAAATGTCTGGGGGCGTTGGGCGACAAGGTCGCGGGTGCGGTTTGGGCGATCCCCGGTTCTGGCGCGCACGCTGCAAAGCTTGCAGGCAAAACAAGAAACCTGGCGAATGCCACACGTACGAGCAAAGCAGGCAAAGCCATGGTTTTGTATCTCCCGCATCGTGCATACGCCGAACGCATGGCATGGGCTACAGCCCTGTCGGTCAGACCATGACGGGAGGACCCGGTTTATAGCGAAGTAAAAAACGGGTCGATCCGGGCATCAAACTTGCGGGCAAACCATGCCCCGCTTTGCAGGATCTCGGCACGATCGGCTTCGCGCAGGAGCTTGGGATGGTTGCCTGCGCGGCTCCAGTCGATGTAGCGGCGTGCAGGCAGCAGCACATCGCCAAAGCGTCGGGCGAGGATTGTCGGTGCAACATGTTCGTCAGCGCATTGGGTAAACCGCAGTCGGCCGGTTTCGAGCAGGGCCGAGGTCTCGCGTTCGAGCACTTGCGCGGCATCCCACGGCAGCGAATACCAGCTGCTGCCTTTGAGCCAGGGTTGTGTATCGAATTGCCTGCGCTCGATCCCGGCATTGTGGAGCCAGCGTGATGCCAGCCAGCTCGCACGGATTTGTGCGCGTTGTGCGTTGACGTTGAACCGCGGCAGCCCGGGTAGACTGATCTTGGGATGATCAAACCACCAGTCATCCATACGATTGGCTTGGATATCGCCCCATAAATCAACAAATACCGGTTTTCGGGGCGTGATGGTTTTGAGGTCGTTCACCATGCTGTCGCGCGTGGCGATCGGCCAGTCGGCGCCGCTGATCAGGTGAAAATAGTCAAACGGTTCGGCCAGTGCAGTCCGCAACAGCCGGCGATGCGCTTCAACCTGACTGTAATGCCCCCACACCACGCGGGCCGGATCTGGCACCAGATCCAGCCGGCCTGTGGCATGGCTGGCAAACCGGGCGCGGTGTTCGCGCCACAACGGCGATCCGGCGTCTATATGCAGCACT
>CAIPWG010000619.1 GCA_903868655.1 uncultured Sphingomonadales bacterium | reverse complement strand
TCAATGGCAACAGCCTGCTCGGCAGGATCGAACCGGGTCCAACCGTCAGGTCCGAGCCGCTCCAGCGGACGAAACCGCACTTTGTACTTCATGCATGACGACCCTTCGACCCAATAGCCCAGATAGACGTACGGCAAATCCAGCTGTTGAGCCCGCTGGATGTGATCGAGGATGATAAATGTGCCAAGCCCTGCTCTGGTCGGATGATGGGGGTCGTAGAAACTGTATACCATCGAAAGCCCGTCACCCTGATGGTCGGTCAGACAGGCACCGACCAGACGCCCCGGGGTGCCATCGGCATTGGGCTCGCGATATTCGACCACATAGCTTTTAACCGGCGAGTGTTCCACCATGTCGGCGAAATCGATTTCGTCCATCGCAGCCATGCCGCCGCCGGGGTGGCGGACCGCAAGATAGGACTGCAACAGCGCATATTGTTCCGGCGTCGACCACGGTTTGCACACCGACACGATCAAATCGGCATTGTGGCGCAAGGTGCGCCGCTGGCTGGTCGATGCGCCAAATTCCTGCGCGACCACGCGCACCGACACACAGGCGGCGCACCCCAGGCAACTGGGGCGATACGCAACTGTCTGGCTGCGGCGGAAGCCGATACGGCTCAACGCGTCGTTCAGCTCATCGGCGTTTTCTGCCTTGAGCTCAGTGAACACCTTGCGTTCGGTCCGGCCCGGCAAATACGGGCACGGCATCGGGCTGGTGACAAAAAAGCGGGGGAAACGAACCGGGGCGCTCACGAGACGACATCTGTCCTTTGCTGCTGCCGGACGAACAGCCCGTAGCTTATGCCTGCAACAATGCCGCACGCCGCGATACGGTTAAACCAAGTTAACCACGTATTCGCCCAAAAGACAGAGTTTGTTCCCGGCCGGACGTACGCCACGCACGGTTTGTCCCGCCACGGGACAGTGACGGGGCAACCCCTTTACAGGGCGTAACAATTTGGACGGCCAGCGGGTCAGTCGGAGACCCGCCACGATCACCCCAGCTCGACTTGTTCGAGCTCGTAACCGCGCGCCCGCAATGCATCGACCAGCCGGTCGATCTGTTCGCGATCGCGTGCTTCGCATTCGATCTCGGCAGTCAGGCCTTTGGCGGGCAGCGAGGTAAAAATGCGCTGGTGCCAGACTTCGAGAATGTTGACTTGATGGCGGTTGAATTCTTCGACCACTTTGAACAACGCACCCGGGCGATCCTGCAAAGTGATGCGCAAGCGGCCAAGCCGGCCCGAACGCGCCAGATCACGCAACAGCACGTTTGCCAGGAGCCGTGTGTCGATGTTGCCTCCGCACAGCACGATGCCGACTTTGCGTCCGTCAAAAATCGCACGATTGGCCATGACGGCAGCCAAACCTGCGGCGCCTGCGCCTTCGACAACAGTCTTTTCTATCTGCAACAGCAGCGACACCGCCTGTTCCAGGTGGGCTTCGTCGACCAGCACGATATCGTCGACCAGGCCTGCGAGCATGGACGAGGTAAAAGCACCCGGTTCCTTCACCGCGATACCTTCGGCCAGCGTATCGCCACCACAAGGCAGATCCTGATGCTTCAACTTGTTGAACATCGACGGGAACAACGTAGCCTGCACCCCGATCAGGCCGATATCGGGGTTGATCCCGCGTGCCGCGGTACCCATTCCGGTCAACAATCCACCTCCACCAATGGGCACGGCGAGCATGTCGAGATCGGGCACATCCTGAAGCATTTCGAGCGCCACGGTCCCCTGCCCGGCGGCGACGTGCGGATGATCGAACGGATGCACGAAAGTCAGGCCCAGTTCCGCCTCCATCACGCGCGCATGGGCGTAAGCGTCATCAAAGGTTTCGCCTTCGAGCACGACTTTTCCGCCAACGCTTTCGGTCTGGGTAATCTTTACCGTAGGCGTGGTACGCGGCATCACGATAGTGACCGGCACGCCCAGCCGGGTGCCATGATACGACAGCCCTTGCGCATGATTGCCCGCCGAAGCCGCGATCACGCCGCGCCGGCGTTGCTCATCGGTTAGCAGCAGAAGCGCGTTGAGCGCACCGCGTTCTTTATAAGCCGCTGTAAACTGTAGGTTTTCAAATTTCAGCCAAATCTCGGCCCCGGTTATCGCGCTGAGCGTCTTGCTGTGGAGCGTCGGGGTACGCACAACCTGACCGTCGATGCGCGCTGCCGCAGCGCGCACATCATCAAGGGTCAGGCCAGGGTTGGTTGCAGACAGGGCTGGTTTTGTCATCGCCGGGCCCTAATCCAAAGCGCGCGGATTGAAAACGGCCTTGCGCGGACCGCGAACGATCGCCAACAGCGCGGTCATGGCCAGGATAGCCAGAGTGTCGGCAACCCAATCACGAATGTCGCAGTCCCGATGCAGCGCGGGAACCGATTGGAACACCTCGATCAACGCACCCAAAAACGACAGCCGTTCGGCCACACGCAAGCGCGGCGTCTGGGCAAAGGTAAATTCGGCCAACAGCGTCAAAGTCGCAAACGCCAGCATGTGTTCAAATTTGTCGCCAAAGCGATCGATCGGCAACTGCGGGGGGTGCGGCAGCACCGCCATCGTGACGGCAAAGGCCAGCGCCAGCCAAAACAACAGCGCAGCAGCGAGATGAAGCGTGGATGAGGGAATGGTTCGAGTCATGGTCGGGGCGCTAGTGCATCCTGCATGATTGGGAAATCATGAATGATGGTCTGGCGAAAAACACAATTCTGTTTAAACCACCCCATCATGACAGACGCGCTCAACATTTCGTTTCTTGGCCTCGGCGTGATGGGGTCGCAAATGGCCCGTCACTTGGGCGAGGCAGGCCACCGGCTGACCGTGTACAACCGCACTGCGGCACGCGCGCAAGCCTGGGTCGAGGCCCATCCCGGCTTGGCCAGCCGTACCGCCAGCAGCCCTGCCGAGGCAGCCGATGGTGCCGATGTGGTAATTACGTGCGTCGGCAACGATGACGACCTTGCCGATGTCACGCTCGGCACCCACGGCGCGTTTCAGACTTTGCGGCGTGGCGGCATCTTCATCGACCACACTACCGTTTCCGCCCGTATTGCGCGCCAGATTGCGGTCGAAGGCCGCGACAAGGAACTGTTGTGCGTCGATGCCCCGGTTTCCGGCGGTCAATCGGGTGCCGAAGCCGGAACACTGTCGATCATGTGTGGGGGCAGCGAAGCCGCAGTCGAAGCGGCGCGCCCGATCCTGGATGCTTACGCCAAGCGGATTGTCCATGTCGGTCGGTCAGGCGCCGGCCAGACGGCCAAGATGGCCAACCAGATGTGTCTGGCCGGAACATTGGCCGGTCTGTCCGAAGCCATCCGTTTTGCGCAGAACGCACATCTCGATCTCGACAAGTTGTTTGAAGCGATCAGCGGGGGGGCCGCGCAATCGTGGCAGATGGACAACCGGTTTCACACAATGGCCGCCGATGAATTCGATTTCGGCTTTGCCATCGACTGGATGCGCAAAGATCTGGGCCTTGCGCTTGACGAAGCGCGCGGCGTGGGCGCAAGCCTGCCGATCACTGCGTTGATCGACCAATTCTACGCCGATGTGCAGGCGCTGGGTGGCGGACGCCAGGACACCAGCGCGCTGATCCGCCGCCTTCCCCGCCGGGGCAAGTCTTGATCGGTCGCACAGCACTTGCCACCGCGCTTGCGCTGGGCATCGCGAGCACGGCGTGCGCCGACACGCTGGTCGACAACATTCGGGGCGAAACGATTGGCCCCGATGGCACGCTGCAAACCTTCGTCGCCTTTCTGTTCGACGATGCC
>CAIPWG010000618.1 GCA_903868655.1 uncultured Sphingomonadales bacterium | reverse complement strand
GCCCTTGCACGCGCCATCGGTAAATACATCGACGTTTTTCAAGCAAAAATTCCTAGATTGTCACGATAAAACTGCAGCCGCCGCGCCATGGGCATGGGGTCTTTGCGCGTTACCAGCGCATCGGCCGGCGTGTTGATCCAGTCGTAAGCGCGCGAAAGCGCAAACCGCATCGCCGCCCCTTGCGCCAGCAGCGGCAGCGCGGCGCGTTCGCCCGGCGACAGCTTGCGCACTGTTTCGTACCCCGTGATCAGCGCCTGCGACAGATCGGCGCGAAACTGGCCATCGGCACTGTCCCAGCACCAGGCCAGATGCGTGATCGCCACGTCGTAGGCATAGATGTCGTTGCACGCGAAATAGAAGTCGATCATCCCGGTAATAGCATCGCCCAGCACGAGCACGTTGTCAGGAAACAAATCCGCATGGATCACGCCGCGGGGCAGATCGTCAGGCCATGCTTCGGCAATCCGGGGCAGGTCCTGCGCAACTGTATGCGCGAGCCAGGGATCGATCGCAATCAGCCCTTCCGGCTTGCACGCTCTGGCCAGGCGGTGCCATTCGGCGATGCCCATGCCATTGGCGCGGGCGGGGGTAAAATCCGCCGCCGCCAGATGCAGCCGCGCCAATTCGGCACCCACCGCATGGGTTTGCGCGACCGTCGGCACGCTGACCGACACGCCGGGCAAATATTCGATCAGTGCCACGGCCTTGGTATCGATCAGCCGATACAGCGCGCCGTGTGCATCATGGATCGTGCGTGGCACCGGGCAACCCCGTGCCGACAGGTGATCGAGCAACGAAAGAAAATAAGGCAGATCGTCGAGCTCGATACGAAACTCGTACATTGTCAGGATATAGCGCGCCGCTGTGCCATCCTGTCCGGTGGTGTCGATCAGCCAGTTGCTGTTTGATACACCTTCGGCAATGCCTTTTGCCGAAACCAGCGTGCCAATATCATAATGCGCGATCAGCGCGGACATGTCTTCCGCGCCAAGATGGGTATAAACGGCCACAGGGTCAGTCGGCCAGTTGGCGCGGCAGTTTGAACACCATGTTTTCTTCTGCCGTGGTCACGGTTTCGCTTTCGATTGTGCGCCATTCGCTCAGGCGGTCGATCACTTCGCGCACCAGCACTTCGGGTGCCGATGCCCCGGCTGTTACGCCGATCGTGTTGATGCCATCGAGCCAGTCGGCCGAGATTTCGCTGGCGCGTTGGATCAGCCGTGCCTGGGTGCCGCTGCGTTCGGCCACTTCGACCAGCCGCAACGAATTGGAACTGTTGGGCGCACCGATCACCACGACCAGATCGCATTCGCTGGCAATGGCCTTGACCGATTCCTGTCGGTTTGACGTGGCATAACAAATGTCTTCGGCGCGCGGCCCATTGATGGACGGAAACCGTGCGCGCAACGCGGCGATAATCGCCGCGGTATCATCAACCGACAGCGTGGTCTGGGTCAAAAAGGCCAACTGGCGTTCGGGCTCGGTAGGAATATTGGCCACATCGTCGAGCGTTTCGACCAAAGTGATAGTGCCTTCCGGGACCTGGCCCATCGTGCCGACCACCTCGGGATGGCCACGGTGGCCGACAAACAGGATATGGCGGCCTGCCTCGACCTGACGTTCGGCCTGGCGGTGCACTTTGCTGACCAGCGGACAGGTCGCATCCAGCCAGTCGAGCCCGCGCGAGGTCGCCTCTACCGGCACAGACTTGGGCACGCCATGTGCCGAAAACACCACCGGCGCGCCATCGGGCACCTGATCCAGCTCTTCAACAAAGATCGCGCCTTTGGCTTTCAGTCCTTCGACGACAAAGCGGTTGTGGACAATTTCATGCCGCACATAAACCGGCGCGCCATAGCGCTTGATCGCGCGTTCAACGATTTCAATCGCACGATCGACCCCGGCGCAGAACCCGCGCGGCGCGGCGATCAAAACGCGCAAAGGCAAAAGCGATGCAGGGGCGTGGCTGGGTGTCGCGGTGGTCATGCCACAGCCCATAAAGCATCGCGCGAAAAAGTGGGAACCGGTTTTTCGTATGGGTGGTTCGAAACGCTTGGGCGGCACCGACCCGATTCCAAACGCGCGGATTGCTCAAACCGGTCGGGCTGGCTAGAGAGGAGGTTACCGGCGCCCTTGTGCGTTGTTTGTATCATCAAGATCAGCCTCAAGGATTGCGCTCCGCGATGTCAGTTTCTTTTTTACGACTTGCCCGGATCGGCGCATTGACCTGTCTGCCTGTTTTGGCGCTGAGCGGCTGCGCAAAAAGCCATGGCGAACTGGTGGTTGACGATACTGTGGGCGTTACCGCGCTGCGCAGCCCGTGCCCGGTTGTCGAAGTTCCCGAAATGACCGGGGATGTAACTTTGCTGACGCCCGGCCGCAGCGATTCCGGCGCAATCGACACGGTTGCAACGTTGACCAATCTGCGAAGCACTTGCGACGATGCGGCGCGTGCACAAACGTTGACGACG